>CAZWOY010000248.1:2737-6538 GCA_964635255.1 uncultured bacterium | reverse complement strand
ATTAAATAGTGTACGTACTCCTTGAGGCGCATAAACCAGAACTCGTTCCCACGCTGGAGCGTGGGAACGAGCCGGTAAAACTCTTCAGGTTTAATGTCATTCGTCAAATGCGCGCTGAAGCGCGCACTCAATGTTATTCATTCCGGATTTTGTGAATCGGGGGTAGAAAACCCGGCTTCAGAGAAGCCGGGCTCTGTCGATTCGATTTATTCCTCCAAACTCCGGCGCGGGATGATCGTGTGCTTGCTCTTGTACTCTACGCCTTTCTTTAAGCCTCGCAGCTTGACGACGTCTCTCGTTTCTTTGTGGCAGGTTGCGCAGCGGGCGAAATCGGGGTTTTGGTTCATCCCGGCGTATTCGGCGTGGCATTCGATGCATAAGCCGTGCATGGCTTCGGCGTAAGCGTCCGCCTGATAGTTTCTGATCTCTATCGTCGCGTTCGGCGGGAAGAGGTCGGTGTGGCAGTCGCCGCACTGCTTTGCCAGCGACGAATCTGATTTTGCTTTGCCGCGCTCGTGGCATTCATAGCAAGCTATGTTCCCGCCGTCAGGGCTTGAATGCCAGTCGTGCTTGAAGGCGTCGCTGGGCAGGTACATGCTGCGATGGCACTGGCAGCAGCCGGTGTTCCGGTCGCCGGGGAGGTTCATGTGGTGGCAGCGGACGCAGCTCGAGTCGCCTCCTAAGACGCGCTCGTGCATCTCGTGCTTAAACGCCACTCCATAGCCGTCGAGGTTGCCGTCCACCCACAGCGTGTCGCCGCCGCGCGCCCGGTTTGTCTTTACGCGCTCGACTCCGCGGCTCTCGACCGGCTCGCCGGTGAGGAACATGAAACCGACGGCGGCGGCTAATACGAAGGCTAATGAATACCTGATTCTTGCCGCTGCCAGAGGCGCTCCGAGCCAGGTGAAGCTGACTCGCTCAAATTCCGGCAATGTACTCGGATCGGCTTGAGGATCCGCCGGGCGGTTCTCCCAGACTTTAAACCGTTCGACGAAAAACAGGAATACGAGCGCTGCGAACGAAACGACCGCCGCGCTGATGGCGATTTCCATCCATGACGGCAGATAAAGCTGCTCGCCGCGGTTTATGTGGACTAAGCCTCCCGTATTAATACGGTTGAGAACGACTCCGACGACGCCCATAATCGCAATAATCCACTGCCCGGAAAGGGTCTTGCGCACCTTATCGATAAACGTCAGGACCATTGGAATGATCGCCATAATACCGATTTCAAACCAGAACATCCAAACCTGCCATTCGGAGCCTCCGAGATGGCTGAGCTGTCCTCTCACGGCTAAATCCGCAAATCGAACGATTATATAGATCAACAGCGCCCATCTACCGGCGGCAAGGAGCTTGCCCAACAGCTCGGTTTCCGGTTCGCGGCGGTAGTGATAGCCTGTAAAAAGACTCTCAAAGGTCACCATCATCAAACCCAGCCCAATCGCCGAAATGAAGAACATCACCGGCAGTATCGGGCTGTACCACAGCGGATGCAGGTGGTAGGGCATAATCAGGAATAATGAACCCAGCGAAGACTGATGCAGCGTCGAGAGCGCGATGCCCGCGATGACCAGCGGCAGGCGCAGCTTTATCAGGAAGCGCCTGATTTTCGCGAGGGCGCTGAATTCCTCAGCCGGCACGGGGAAAAACTCGAGCGACAGGACGGTCAAATAGAGCATCACGCACCAACCGACCTCGAACAGCGGGGAATGGGGATTCCAGAAGATGAGCATGTGCCAGATGTGCCACGGCAGCCCCAGGTCGAACAGCAATCCGACGGCGACGGCTACGTAGCCCAGGAACGCCGTCAACACGGCGGGGCGCACAATCCCGTGGAATTTTTCCAGCTTGAAGATGTAAACGGTCGCCGTAATAATGAAGCCGCCGGCGGCGAGCGCGACGCCGCTCATCACGTCGAACCCTATCCACAGCCCCCAGGGAGTGGCGTCGGTCAGGTTCGTCGCTGCGCCGAGCCCCCAGATGAAGCGGGCGATTCCGACCGCAAAGCCAAGTCCGGTCAGCGTCCAGAGAATCGTTTTTAATCTTATGACTCTATTCATTCTTCTCCTCCTCTCCCGGTTCTTCCGGTTTCGAATGACCTCCGCCCTCTTCGCCGTTTTTGATCCTTCTGCCGATAACCCAGTTCAGGATTCCCATTGCGGCGCCCATGCCGGCGAAAGCAAACGGCACGGCGTTCATAGCTAATTTAGTCCGTTCCGGAACAGGTTTCTCACCGTACTCTTGTCCATAGGTCAGGAACGACAGATCGTGATCGGATATATAGAGAACCGACGTACCGCCGACCTGGTCTTCGCCCCAAACGCGCGGGACGTACTTGCCCGGATTTTCGTTTATCCTGCGATGCGCTTCCGCCAGCAATTCGTCGCGGTCGCCGAATATCGTCGCCTGGGTAGGACAAGCCTCGGTGCAAGCCGGCTGTTTGCCTTTGACCACTCTTGGATGGCAGAGAATGCATTTGCGCACATAAGGCGCCGTTTGATCCCAGTCGTAGCGAGGAATTCCATAGGGACAAGCCATCATGCAGTAGCGGCAGCCCATGCAGATGTCGCTTTCATAAGTCACGGGACCTTCTTTGGTCTTGATCAGCGCGCCAACGGGACACGAAGCCACGCACGCCGGATCGAGACAGTGGCGGCATTGTTTGCGGACGAACAAACCGTCAGGCTTATCTATAATCGACGTCCAGTTTCTCGCGGACAATCCGTCATAAAGGTTCCATTCGCGCGGCAATCCCTGTTCGAGGTCATATTCCCGTTTGCAGGCGATGACGCACTCGCGGCAGCCGATGCATTTGGTCGTATCTGTCAATATCGCGGCTTTCATGATTTCACCTCCTTGACCGCTGGCGCAGGTTCAGTGGTTTTTCCGTTCAGGCGGGGCTTTTCAACCCACGTAGGCTTGTCCTTATAGCCGAGGCTTTCCATCACCCGGTCTCCGGCGCCGCAGGGGAATTTCCAGCCGATCCCCGCAACGTACTGCGACAGCGGCATAAGCACGCAATGGGCGACTTTTGTGAACGGAATCATTATCATAATCAGATTGCCGCTGTAAACGTGCAGCAACATCATAAACTCATACGTCGCCGGGCTGACTTTAAAATTGGCGTTGATTCCGCCGGTGATAAACGGTATCAGCAGCAGGGGAACCCAGATCATGTCCTGAAAACGGCTCAGGCTCCTCGCGCCGCTGTGAAAGACGCGCATCAGGAACAGCCCTAAACCCGCAACAATGGTTATCAACGTCAGCAAGTCGGCTAACCTTTGATCCAATGTGAACCAGCCGAAGCCGACCGATCCTTCCCACAGAAAAACATGAGCCGCTAAAAACAGCGGAACGAGTATCAGTCCGACATGAAAGGAAAACGATACGACGCTGTAAACCGGTCTCTCGCCCCAAATCTTTAAGACGGGAACAAGCCAGCCTACAGTTCGTTTTGTGAGATCTTTCCAATCTACTCTGCGGTCCTGGTTTGCGCGGTACGATTCGACCATGCCGATAATCGACAGGATAAAAATCCGCAGCAAGCCTAAGACCATTATGACAAATGAGAGTCTGAATAGGGGACCTTTGCCAAATTCAATTAAGGCGTCCACTAATCTTGCCTCCTCTCGAGTTTTATGTTAGATAAATATTTCAAATTGTCATCCCCGCACGGCAGACTGTCCGGGAATGTAGCCAGAGAGCTTGCAGACGCTCTCGTCTGCAAGGCTGCTCTACGCATTAACGCGCGCCTGTGCTTGCAGACGCCCCCGTCTGCAAGGCTGCTCTACGCATTAA
>CAZWOY010000248.1:0-2637 GCA_964635255.1 uncultured bacterium | reverse complement strand
AACGCGCGCCTGTGCTTGCAGACGCCCCCGTCTGCAAGGCTGCTCTACGCATTAAAACGCGCCTGTGCTTGCAGACGTCCCCGTCTGCAAGGCTGCTCTACGCATTAAAACGCGCCTGTGCTTGCAGACGAGGGCGTCTGCAAGCTCTCGTGACAATATTTTTTAAGAAATCCTTAACCTAAACGTTTCCGGCTTTTACTTATCGAAAATAATCGCTTTATAAAGCAGATCATGCAAGCCGACGATCTCGACCAGTTCGCCGTTTTCGTCGCGGACGTCCTGATCTTCCACGAGCTCTTTCAACTGCTTCTTGCAGTTCGCGCAGGGCGCCACGCAGTAGTGCGCGCCGGTTTTTCGGATCTGTTCGGCTTTGACTCTGCCTCCGACCATCGTTCGATAAGGCCTGATTTCATCGATAGAAACAGTTCCGCCGCCCCCGCCGCAGCAGATGTTCTCGCGGCGATTGGGCGTCATTTCCACATAGTTTTTGCAGAACGCCTTCAGCAGTTCGCGCGGCTGTTCGACCACCCAGCCGGGGCGCGCGATGTTGCACGGATCGTGGTAAGTGACCTTTTCGGTTACGACGTTCGGATCGAGTTTCAGCCGTCCTTCTTTCCAGACCTTATGCGTATATTCCATAATGTTAATCACCGGCAGAGCTTCCTTGCCGCCGCAGAACGTCGGGTAGAAAAATTTCGCGGACCTTGAAGCATGACCGCATTCGCCAATAAGGATGTTCTTGACGTTCAGTCGTTCGGCTTCGGCTTTTATTTTCCGTAAAACGTGATCGAGAATCTGGTCGCTGTAAAACAGTCCATAATTGATGCCGTCGAAATAGCCGGTTCCAATCGTCCATGAGTCTCCGGTCGCGCGGAATACGGCGGCGTTTCCCATCAGCGTTTCGGCTTCCATCAGAAAGTCGGAGACTGCCGGCAGGAATAAATAGTCGGCTCCCTCTTGATCGATAGGGAAAGGAATATTGATTCCCTTTTCCTCTTCCATGTCTTCGGTGAGAAATTCGAGCGTATCGATCAGCGCCGGCACCGGAATCGCCGAAGTATTTCCCGAATCGCCGATGAGCTGTTCACGGGTGCTAACTACCAGCGCTCGCGGCGCGATTCCAATTTCGGAAAGAATGTAGCGTCCGACGTGAGTGATCATTCCGTGATCGATCCCCATCGGACATTCGTTCGGGCATCTGCGGCATGCCGTACAGTTCCACAGCGAATCCGCCATCTCTTGAATGTCCTCGTCGGTGATCCCCGGATCGCCCATTATTCTGCCGCGCATGGCTCCGCCGATGGTGAAATGCCGGCGGTAAGCTTTTAGTACAAGCTCCGACCGTGCACAGGGGATATCGCGCTCGTCGCCGGTCGCCATATAGACTTGGCAATGCGTAGCGCAGCGGGAGCATTTCGCGCTGATGCGCGAATAATGATCCAGCGCCATCCGGTAATTCGGAAAATGCTTCAGCACCGCCGCCATCGCTTCGAGGAACCGGCGCGGCCTGTCCTCAACCTGAAAATCTTCGACATGGTATCGCACAGGAAGCTTCTGCCTATCGATAACTTCCTGCTTTTTAGGATATTTAAATGCTTTCTCTCGTTCTTTCTCAGTAAGTTTCTCCATCTACGTATCCTTGCTCTATCTCTATTTTAAACTAACTTTTCGTGTCCATTGACCGCTCCCGACAATGGGGGCAGCGTGTTTTTCGCAGCCTGACCCATCGCGGCTGCAACGAACGCTTCGGGATCGAGAAGTTCGATCTCATAATCCCGGCAGTTCTCAACAATCTTCGGCATCGTCTGGTGAACGTAAACCCGCGCGTTATAGCCCGTCATCGTCACGCGCCGGAATTCCTGAATTTCTTTCTCGACGCGGTATGCATGAGCGCCGCAGCAAACGGCGACGCGGACTTTCTTTTTACATATCGGGCATAATTTTTCGACGACGAGATCTATCGGGAATGGGGCGGAATCGGAAACGTCTTTCACGTCCCAGCCCAGCTTCTTAAACAGATCCCGCGTCCATACAACCAAATCGGCGGTATGCGGTTGAACGTTCACCGTCGTTAAAACCGAGCCGCCAAGATTATCGCCGGTGCGAAACTTGCCGGCTAAATATCCGTACAGGGCGTCGGCGCCCGTTCCGACTACGCCGCTGATAACCAGACAGTCCTGAGTCTCAAGCATGTTGCGCGCGTGTTCTTCGATTCCGTTGCAAATCAAAACGTTGACGCCCAGTTTTTTCAACATGCGAATCCGCGGCATAACTCCCGGTTCATCGACGCCGACTTCGTTGTATTTTGGCGCTGAGACCGTATCGAATTCCCAGACTCTGAACCTGCGCGACGCTTCGAAACACGGCGCAACTTCTTCGCCAAAACATGTTACAGCTATGATCGCGGTATTTTTCGTCTTATTTTCCGGACTGTTCGTGTTCTGACCTTCGAGTTACAAATTAAAATGCCTAAAGGGAATACTACACATGCTAAAGTCATGCCAAAGTTTTTTATACCGTAACAGCCGGAATAGTAATTAGTTGAGTTTTCACTCAATATCTAGTGTTGCAAATTTCATGCAACAATGTTGCATGTGGAGTGTTGCAGAAATGTAGCATTGACGTTTTATGTCGCTT
>CAZWOY010000247.1:0-6543 GCA_964635255.1 uncultured bacterium | reverse complement strand
AGATTTTTTCTTTTATCGACCGCAGTTACTGGCGCGCGCTGCGGAGCTTGTTTCGTATAGCGGCGGAATCAAGAAGCTCAATTCGTAGGAGAAAGATAATGAAAAAACTCAGAATCGGCGAAGGATACGATGTGCATCGGTTTGAAACCGGCAGGGATCTGATACTTGGAGGCGTTAAAATAAACTATTCGAAGGGACTTGCCGGACACAGCGACGCAGACGTGCTGGCTCATGCAATCTGCGACGCTCTTTTAGGAGCGGCGGCTTTAGGCGACATCGGAACGCACTTCCCCGACTCAAGCTCCGTATATAAAGGCATATCCAGCATGAAGCTGCTGCTGCAGGTTGTTACTATCCTCGAAGGATCCGGCTACCGCCCCGTAAATATCGATTCGACGCTTGTTCTTGAACGGCCTCATGTTGCGGACTACGTTTATGCGATGCGAAGGAATATTGCGCAGAACGCCCGTCTTGATGTAATGGACGTTTCCGTTAAAGCTACGACCACCGAAGAATTAGGATTTACAGGCAGAGAAGAAGGAATTGCAGCAAGAGCCGTGGCTCTAATACAAGAAATTTAGATTTCGCGGCGATGCGGTTTATTGATTTTCTTTTTATTTTTCGTATATTTTGATATGTGTATTCGTGAAACTTTTAACAAAAAGGAGAAGTCATGATAGAATTCTTCAAAGATGCTCTCAGCATGTGTCCGATATTTAACTGGTTTAGTTCCGATAATGAGGAATTTAAAACAAAATTTACAAAATACGGACAGTTCATTACTGTAATCGCAGTTGTCGTCATTCTCGTTTTAGTGATAAATACCTTAGCCAAAAGGAAATAATAGAAATCCTCTTATTAGTTAGGTCATAAAATGTTATCCCTTAGTAGGGCAGGCGGCTCTGCCTGCCAGTGCGCTTCCGTATGATCGAGAAGGCAGGCACTAATTTTCCAACGTAAGTCGCAACCCCCCTGTATCCCCCCTTCAGATAGAAGGGGGGAGATTAAGCGGTCTATTTTCCCAGTAATAATGGAAGTTCTTTTTAGCGGTTGCTGTCACATGTAACCTCTCGCCTTTGCAATTATCGATTCCCTGCCGGTCGTAATACTTTCTAAGCAAATACACTTTTCTTAATGCCAAACAAAGAACAAAACAAAAGAATCGTTTTACCCGTCACAGGAATGCATTGCGCATCCTGCGCTGCGAATGTCTCCCGAAGACTTAGCCAGGTCGATGGAGTCGCCGGCGCGGACGTTAATCTTGCCGCCGGAAAAGCCGATATAATCGTCAAGGATGAATCGTTCTCTATCCGTAAAGCCGTCGAGGCGGTCGAAGAGATCGGCTTCGGCATAGATACGTCATTTGAGAAATATTCCATCGCTGATATGAGCTGCGCTTCCTGCGTCGCTTCGATAGAAAAAACTTTGAATCGACTCGACGGAGTAACGTTTTCCAAAGTTAATCTGGCTGATAAAAGTCTCGAGGCGCGTTACATTCCGACTGTCGTTTCTTCGGAAGAAATTACAAAATTATTGACCGATATCGGGTATCCGCCACAGAAAATCGACGCCAAGACGTCTCCGGATATAACTCAAAGGTATATCGATGATTACAAAGCCTACAAAAACCGTTTCATTATCGCAATTATCGGTTCGGCGCTCGTTATGGCTTTATCAATGCTTAAGATTCTGCCGGAAACAGCTTCGCGCTGGATACTTCTGTTTTTAACCGCGTCGATTTTGATAGTTTCGGGAAGATCATTTTACGTCGGCGGTTTTAAATCCCTGTGGCGTTTAATGCCCGATATGAATTCGCTTATCGCCATAGGAACGGCTTCCGCATTTATTTACAGCGCAGTTGCCACGGTTTTTCCCCGCGCGATGCCTACGGTTGCGGAGTTGCCGCCAGTTTACTATGAATCCGCCGTGATGATTGTGGCGTTGATCCTGTTAGGCAGAGCCATCGAGGCGCGAATGAGGAGTCGCGCATCCGACGCCATCAGCGGATTGATAAAACTGACGCCGAAGACCGCCAAAGTTGTTAGAAATGGCAGGTCTATCGAAATAAAAACGGATGAAATCGAACGAGGCGACATTATCCGGATCCGATCGGGAGATCGTATTCCAACGGACGGCGTAGTTGCCGGCGGCGAGTCGTGGATCGACGAATCCATGCTCACCGGCGAATCGCAGCCGATTAAAAAAATTCCCGGCGATCCCGTTTATGGCGGCACAATAAACGGATCCGGTTCCTTTGAAATGGAAGCGTCGAAAATCGGGAGCGAGACTATGTTAGCCGGAATTATCCGGCTGGTTGAACAGGCTCAGGCTTCGAAGGCTTCGATACAGCGATTAGCGGATAAGATCGCCGGCATTTTCGTGCCCACGATAATTATTATTGCATCGATTACATTTATAGTCTGGATGTTCGCCGGTTCGGATCCGAAACTGCCGTTTGCCTTAAAAACGTTCGTTTCGGTTTTAATCATCGCCTGTCCATGCGCGATGGGACTGGCGACGCCGATGGCGATTATGGTCGCTTCAGGTTCTGCGGCGCGCAGAGGCATTATTTTTAAAAATGCAGAAGCGCTTGAAACTGCAGCTAATCTAAAGACTGTCGTACTGGATAAAACCGGCACTATCACGCGGGGGAAACCTGAAATACTTAGAATTACAACAACTTCCGAATTCAATCCAAGTCAAATAATGAAAATAGCCGCCTCCATCGAATCCGGATCCGATCATCCGCTCGCCGGTTCCATTATTCAGAAGGCTGAGGAATTAAATCAAGCCTTAATTCCCTTGCAATCATCGCAGACCATAACCGGCAAGGGAATAAAGGGCAGATTCAAGACAACCGGTTTATACGATGAACTTAAAGGCGTTTTGCCGGATACGGAAATATTTGTCGGTTCTATCGATTTAATAAAAGAGAAAGCTAAATACAGCGATCGAATCGAAAATCAACTTAACGATATTTTATCTAAAGCGGATGCGAGTGTGATTTGCATCGCAACTAATACGAAATTGTTAGGTTATATTGAGATAGCTGACGTTATTCGTCCAACTTCTAAAAAAGCTATAGAGCGGTTAAGGCAAATGGGATTGCAGGTTGTCATGCTCTCCGGAGATCGAGAACTGGTCGCCAAGCGCATCGCTGAAGAAGTTGGGATCGATGATGTAATCTCTGAAGTATTGCCGGATAGGAAATATAATAAAATCAAGGAGCTGCAGGGAAAAGGCGGTTTGATCGGCATGGTTGGCGACGGGATTAACGATGCGCCGGCTTTAACGCAGGCGGACGTGGGATTTGCGATCGGCGCCGGCAGCGATATCGCGATCGAATCCTCAGACGTCACGTTAATCGGTTCCGAACTGGAAGCCGTTCCGCAGGCAATTGAGATATCGAAAAAAACGATTGGAACAATTAAACAAAACTTATTTTGGGCGTTTGCGTATAATATTGTGCTGATACCGATTGCAGCCGGGGTTTTATATCCCGCCGCCGGTATTCTGCTTTCTCCGGTTTTTGCAGCCGGAGCTATGGCATTCAGCTCGATCTCAGTAGTTTTAAATAGTCTGAAACTCAAGAAATAGAGATTCAGGCTTGGTTTTCGTAAAAAAAATGTTTAGATTTAGAGTTTTTAAGACATGAACCATGTTGTCGAAAGGGAGAACCATAGATTGTCAACCATAACTTTAGTTGATACATGGCGTCCGGCAGCGCGCAATCATGCGTTGCTTTACGACGGAATTATCGTTATCGCCGCCTCATTGCTGATGGCAATCCTGGCGCAGATCAGGATCCCGGTCGCAATAAGTCCGGTCCCGATAACAGGTCAAACCTTGGGCGTAATACTTTTGGGAACTCTTCTGGGGAGAATCAGGGGAGCTCTCGCAATGTTAGCCTATCTTCTTGAAGGCATAGCCGGATTGCCGGTTTTCGCCGGCGGAGCCGCCGGTTTAGCATATTTTATCGGTCCGACAGGCGGATTTCTTATCGGATTTGTCGCCGGCGCTTTCGTTTGCGGTTATTTGGCTGAGAAAGGATGGAACGCATTTTTCCTGACATCTGTCGCCGCTATGATTTTAGGATTAGCCGCCGTCTATTATTTCGGATTGTCATGGATGCTGTTGTATGTCGATTCCGGCAGGTTGTTTAAAATTGCTTTAATTCCATTCATTCCGGGAGAGATGATAAAAATAATCGCAGCTTCGCTGCTGCTTCCGTTAGCTTGGAGAGTTTGGAAGAAGTAAGACCTATAAAAGTTTGAGAGTTAAAGCCGGCGCTATTGAAAGCCGGCTTTTTTTTGATTTCCATTTCTTTCAATATTACGTGATTTTCTAAATGAGAATGCACAACGCGATATTAAAACGTTCATTACATAATATTCACAATATTGCGGTTGGAAAACCCGCTTTTATCTGGACAAATATTCTCATAACAAAATTCTGCACCCAACGCTGCCTGCATTGCAGTATTCCTCAGAATGCCTCCAAAAGCGACGTCATATCGTCAGCATCGTTCGCCTCGATTATCGATAAGCTGGATCAATATGGAACTCAAGTATTGACGATTTCAGGCGGCGAACCAATGCTGCATCCTCAATTGAGCGACCTAATCGAATATGCTAAGGGGAAAAATTTTGCTCGCATCCACATACTGACCACATTGTACGGACCGCAAAAACTAATCGACCGGACTTTAGAAGCTGCATTCAGAACCGGCGTTTCATTATCGGTTTCTTTCGATGGATTCGGAGAAATCGTCGATAAGATCAGGGGAGGCAAAAATGTTGCGGAGGTCGTTCAGAAGAATCTCGAAACAATAATCGAAGAGAACCGCAAAATAAAAAAGAAATTGAAATATTCTGCCAATATCGTAATCAATAGGTTCAATATGCATCAGGTTTCAAAGGCGCTCGATTATTTGGAAAGCATTAAGTGTCCGGCAGACGTCGATATTTATCGCTGGCAATCGACCCATCAATCTGAAAACGACGAGTTAAAAATCAACGATTCCGCAGAATTAAGAAACGTTTTGAAGCGCGTCAAAGAATCGCCGATCGTCTTCACGCCTCATTGGCTTATCGATGGGTTTCCGAATTACATTAAAAATGATTTTCATAAAGCGTGTCCCTATTTGGATATTCCTTCAATCGGCAGCAAGTTCTTCATCGAACCGAACGGCGACGTGAATGTCTGCATTGGAGACAGTATAGGCAACTTGTTAGATCAAACGCCGGGTGATATATTCCGATCCGAGGCTTGGCGGAGCCGGAAGATCGATTTTGAGAACTGCAGCGGGTGTTGGAACACTTGCTATACAACCTCCGCAAAATTATTCCGCCGGGAAAACATTCGTGAAATGTATCGAACCTTAAGGGTTTTCAATGGATAATCTCAGTTCGAGCTTTCTGCAAAGCCTGTTCAGACAGACTGTTGTTAATCTTCCGATTATTCTAATCCTAATAAGCGCTGCTGCGACAGCTCAGCCAGATTCAGACGAATTCAATCCGCGCCATCCGATCGCCAAAAAAATCGTCGAATTATCCGTAGATGAACAATATCAATCTTCGCTCGCCTTAGCGGACAGCATGATTTCGGTTTATCCAAAAAGTCCGTTCGGATACCTGTTGAAAGCGACTATCTACAGCGCGCGAACAGTGGACTATGAGGATCTGGAAGATGTGCCGGCGCTGTTGCGGGCTTGCAGTAAAACCGAAGAACTGTGCGAATCCTACTTCGACGATCCCGACAGAAATCCGTATTATGGTCTGTATAAAGGAATGGCGGGGATGTATCGGGTTTTAATTCTCCATCGCAGCGGTTCATGGTATGGCGCAATCAAGCATTTAATGAAAGCGGGCGGAGATTTGTCGCTGGCTTATAAAATCGAACCGGAATTGTGGGACGTTCATTACGGTCTGGGGATGTATCATTATTATGTCAGCAAAAACGCCGGAATCCTGCGCAGCATCGGGCTCATCAGCGACCGGCGGGAAACGGGGCTGAATCACATCAAGGTTGCGGCAAACAAAGGCATAATGACCAAATACGCCGCTCGCAACAGCCTCGCCTGGATCGCGCTGGAAAATGAAAACTATGAAGAAGCGGTCGAAAGAGCCCAAGCCCTGCTCAACGATTATCCCGGCAAGCGTGTTTTTCTATGGTGTCTGGGCAAAGGTCTTATGAAAACCGAAAGATATAAGGACGCCATACCCGTCTATCTGCGGCTTAAACAAGCGATAAAAAATCAGGAACGCAACAACCGCTACAACGATATTTCATGCCTTCACGCTTTGGTAAAAGCCAATTTTCAGGCAGGCAATTTTAGAAAAACAATGGAACTCGCCGCTCAAGCGAAAGAATTTAATCTTTCAGAGTACGTATATTCGAAAAAGAAAGAAAACCTAAAAGAGATAAAAGAATACGAACGAAAAGCTCTCGAACGATTGACGTCTCAGGATAAAAGAAACTAATAAGTAGTGAAGCTCGCTTCATGAGCAATTACTGGGAAAATAGACCGCTTAATCTCCCCCA
>CAZWOY010000246.1:0-6549 GCA_964635255.1 uncultured bacterium | reverse complement strand
TGATAATGCTTGATATTGATTAATATCCGCATTCCATCAGATTCCTGGAGATGGCGCCTATTTTAGGCACGTAGTAATAATAAAAAAAAATCTTGAACAGCGTGTTTCGCAGTTTATACTTAGTTGACATTTTACAACTTATGAGATAACTTTCTTTTAAACATTGTTCTCACTGAGTGGATAAGACTTTTTAGGACTTTTTAATGAGAGATATTAGCCAAAGCGAAATTGAGGAACTAATAAGATGTCCAAAGAAAATAATTGAACCGCCAAAGAAGCAAATGAAAAGCGATCGCGGAAACTTGCGGAATTCAATGAAATTAGAATCTTTGGATGGTCAATATTCATTCCTTGTTTTTATGAGAAGGAATGAAAAATTTCCGGAAGATTTTTCCATCGGTATAGATTTGCATTCCAACATCGAACTTGGAAGAATTGCCCTATTTCGATGCAATAGTCCACATGGTGGGAAAAATGCTGAATCAGAAGATATCCATTTCAGTCATCATACTCATACAATTTCAGCTCAACGATTCAGAAAAGGAATTAAAAAACCGGACTTACGCGAAGTTACCAAAGAATATGCATCCTTTGAGGAAGCCCTGCTTTTTTTCATACGAGAGGTAAACATTATTGACGCCGATGAATTCATAACGGACATTGGACAGAGAAAACTGCAATTTGATAAGTAATAGAAATGCACGATATCCTAAAAAAACTAAAATCCCAATTCAACGACCATTTCAGTTTCCAGTTGAAACGGGAGGGAATTTTCCAAATCATCGCTCCTCTCTTTCATGAGGACGGCGATCTGATTGAAATATATCTGGAGTGGAAATCGAAAAAAGACGGCGTCATCCGTATTTGCGATTATGGAAAAACGCTGATGCGCCTTTCCTACGCTTATGAACTGGATACTCCACATAAAGAAAAAGTCTTCCAACAAATTTTAACCGAAAACAATCTCAGCGAATCAAACGGGAATATTTACTTTGAATCGAAAGTAGAAAGCCTCTATCCGGCTATCCTTCATTACTCTCAAACCGTCGGTAAAATAACCAATATGCAGTTGTTCAGACGGGAAGTTATACGCAGCATGTTTTATGAAATGTTCAACGAGTTTGTCGAAAGCGAATTGACCAGCTTCAATCCGCAGAAGAGCTTTTATCCCATTGAAAGCCGCGATGAATACGAAGTCGATTATAAACTCGACGTTAACGCCAAACCCTATTATCTCTTCGCGGTAAAGGACAGCGCCAAGGCGCGTCTTGTGACAATTTCCTGTCAAGCTTTTCAATTGGAAAGGATTCCACACAGGAGCGTCGCCGTCCATGAAGATTTCAATGGATTGAATCATAAAGACAGAAATAGAATCACAAACGTTGTCGGAAAACAGTACTCAGATTTCAATTCGTTTCAAGATGATGGAATTGATTTTTTCACGAGAGAACGTTAGACCGAATTCCCCGGGATGATTACACAACAAGCCCCGGAATGCTGTCGCTTCCGAGCTGCTTCTAACTCACAGCCCGAGAATATCTATATCTCCCCCACTTCGCCGGAGTGGTTTACGGATCTGGTTCGGTCGGTGATGGTGAAATATGAAGTTGATAAGAGGATTGTACAAAGCAGTTTAAAGGATGATCCGGTTTGGTGAAGGGCAAATTTATCTTACCGACTCGTTCCCACGCTCCTGCGTGGGAACGAGTCGGTAAAATGCAAAACGAAAGAAATTTTCGAAAACTACTACAGAAAATTTCAATTGCACGTGTAAAATCTCATTTAAAGAGCTATTTTTACAAAAATGGATGAACGGAATTTTTCAAAACAAGAAAAATGAAGCAGAAATTAGAACATAAAATCTGGCAAAAAATTTTTTCATCGAATCGAATTGTCTGGCAGCGGCATGCTTTAAAACGAATGGATGAAAGAAATATTTCACAATTGGAAGCAATTGAAACTATACAAAAAGGATTATGTATTGAATTTTATCCAGGTGATTATCCACTGCCAAGCGCTTTATTTTCTGCCAACATAAACAATCGCTGGATTCATGTTGTAGCTTCTATTGATGTTAAAAACGACTGGGGTTATATTATAACTGTGTACGAACCTGATTTAGTGCATTTTAAACCGGGATTTTTAGAAAGAAAACGAAAGGATTCAAATAATGAAGGGTAAGGACAAACCAAAATTCTGCCCACTATGCAAAGGAAACATGATCAGTGGGACAACTACCTACAGCGTCGATCTTGGGTTCGGAGTGGTAATGGTTAGAGACGTTCCAGCGTTGGTCTGTGATCAATGCGGAAATGACTGGATTGATTCGGACGTTGCAGGCGAGCTTCAGAAGATTACCGATGAAGCGAAGCGGGAGAAAACTCAAATTAAAGTCGTTTCGCTGTCTGATGTTAAAGCTTAACATAGCATTTTATGTAAACCGATCTTAATAGTTCGGTAAATAAAACGAAACTACCGTTTGATTATAAAGAATTTGCTCAAAAAAATGGAATAGTTTTTTTCACGAGAGAACCTTAGACCGAATTCCACGGGATGATTACACAACAAGCCCCGGAATGCTGTCGCTTCCAGGCTGCTTCTACCTCACAGCCGGCGAATAAAATTCTGCGGATCATCCAGAAACGCTTTGGTTAGACTATAGTGTTCCGTATCGAAATAGTCAATTTCCCGTATTTCGCCTTCATCGAAAGCGTATATCGTCGAATCGGGAAACGCCATCAATATCGGCGAATGGGTGGCGATTATGAATTGGCAGCCTTGTTCGAGTTTTTCCTTCAGCAGCGAAATCAGCGTCAACTGCCGCAGCGGCGACAACGGCGTTTCCGGCTCGTCTAAAAGATACAATCCCTGAGGGATGATGCGCGATTTGAGGACGTTGAGCAGCGTTTCGCCGTGCGAGAATCCGTCCGGATTGTCGCCATAACGGCTTGCGAACTGCGCATTCTGCCCGCGCGCCATCCCGACCGCAAGCTGCCTGCCGTAGCCGGTCAACGTTCGGTCGTACTCATTAGCCAGCGATTCCAATTCCCGGCTCTCATGCTGAATAAGCTTTGTAAAGCCAAACATATCCTCCGATCTGAAGAAAAATCCGCGTACCGGTTTTCTGCTGAACACGAGTTTGAGTGCGCTCGCTAAATTCCTCGCATGTTCGAGACTCTTATCCCGGTCGATGTTTTCGCTTCCAACCGCTATGCTCCCAATCCCCGCCGCAATCGCTTCCAGCAGCGTCGATTTGCCGGAACCGTTCTCGCCAATAAAGAATGTTACAGGAGTCGGAAAAGAAATTTTTTCTAAGTTTTTGATAATCTGTAGATTAAAAGGAAATTCAAATTGATTATTTTGTTCCTTGACTTGTATAGATCGAAGAAAGGGCATCGGTTTGGCAATATGTTTATTATCGGAATTCTTAAATTTAGACTCTACAAATGAATCATGGCTTTATTTTCGCCATTCTAATCATATCCAGCAGTTTCTCGGTTTGAAACGGTTTCTGAATAAGCCCATCGTATTTCAAGTCTTCAAATTCTTTTTCCATCTTTTCCCTTGTTAAACCGCTTAATATTAACACGGGAATGGATTCATCGTGTTTTTTCATCTCGATCAATACTTCCCTCCCATCGATGACGGGCATAACATAATCCAGTAAAACTACGTCGATTTTTTCCTGGTATTTTTTAAATAATTCCAGCGCTTGCTCCCCATTCTTTGCCTGAAAAACTGTGTAGCCGGCGTTGGTGAGGATTCGCGACATTACATTAAGAACTTCATCCTCATCATCGACAATTAAAATATTGCCGGTTTGCTTTTCCAGCGGTTGAACGATAGTCAAATCCGTATCTTCAAGTTCTAACTCTTGTTCTTCTTTAACCGGAAACATAATTCGAATTCTGGTTCCAACTCCCAACTCGCTTTCAATCTGAACAGCTCCCTGATGCGATCTTACAATACCCAGTACCGCTGATAAGCCCAATCCTCTTCCCGCAAATTTCGTACTGAAGAACGGTTCAAATATTCTCGATTTAGTCTCCTCATCCATTCCGCAGCCATTATCGTTCACTTCGACAAACACATGTTTGCCGGGCGAAGCCTCATCGGCGGCGATAGCGCTGTCCAAAAATTCCTGGTTTATTTCGATAATGCCGGTGCATATTTCTATCCTTCCCGATTCCTTGCCGATCGCTTCCGCAGCGTTTGTAACCAGATTCATGACTATTTGCTGAACCTGCGTTTGATCCGCCATAATTGTCGGCGCTTCCAATGGAAGATCAGTTTTTAACTCGATTTTCTTCGATAAAGTCGCCTGCACTAAATCTATCATTTCCTGTACTTTTTCCGATAGATTCAAGGGCTTTACCACATATTTACCCTGTCCCGAATACGCCAGCATTTGCTTTGTAAGGTCGGAGGCTCTGTCAGTGGCGTTAATAGCTTTCTTTAGATTATCCTGCAGAATTTCATTCTCACCGGAGCTAAATAAACTTAATTCTAAATATCCACGGACGATCTGTAGAAGATTGTTGAAATCGTGTGCGACTCCTCCGGCAAGAACTCCGAGGCTTTCCAACCGTTGATTTCTGTTTGCGCGTTCTTCTAATGTCTTTTGTTTTATCTCAGAATTCTTCTGATCGGTGACGTCTTCGGCTATGCCTGAGATCATAGATTTTTTGCCGCCTTTCAGAATAGGAAATGTTCTCGCCCTGATCCATCGTATATCGCCGTCCGGGCGAATAATTCGAAATTCATATTTAGATTTGGTTAATTTAAATTCTTTTTTATCCAATTGACTCCCTTGAAAGATCTCTCTTTCTTCCGGAAATTGCGGCAGGAAAGGATTTCCCTCTTTTAGAGCCTCTGTAGAATTCATTCCCCAAATCTCGTCAAATGCAGGGCTTATATATAATACTGTCTCTCTATCTTGCAGCCAGAATACCTCGCGAATATTGTCCGCCATATCCCGGAATCGCTGTTCACTCTCTTTTAAAGCCTTTTCAGCCGTCTTCCTCCCGGTTATATCTCTTATAACGGTTACAATTCTAATTACTCTTTCACTTTCGATGATAGGTATCTTCTGTATATCGAATATGTATTTTACGCCATTTATCTCAATAGTCTCTTCGGATAGAATGTTTTCTCTTTCTTTAAAAACACGTTTATAATCTCTTCTGAAACTCTCATCCCAAAATGGCGCTTTTTGAATATCGCTGCCGGCAATTTTATTCGGATCGACGCCAAATGAAATCATCCATCGCTGCATGGCGGCGTTCACCAGAACAAATTTCATTTGAGCGTCGATAATAAATATTTTATACTCCAAAGCATCGATTGTTTTATAATAGAGATTTTGTGAGCTTTCAATCGCATCCTCGAATTGTCTTCGCTGAATGACTGTTCCTAAAATCGCTGCCGCTGTTTTTAACGCTTCTATCTCGCCGTTCGACCAGGCTCTCTCATATTTAGATTGAGCAAATCCAATGAATCCCCACCAGGAATTTCCTAAAAATACCGGAACAATGACGACCGATTTAACATCGATTGATTTAAGGAACTGCCTTTCACTGATCGGAAACTCCTCAGCGTTGCCGGCAACAATTCCACCCCGGTTAAGTATTTTCATCCATCTCTCAAATCCAAAATCAGTATTTATCATTTCTTTGATATCTTCCTTGCCGGCCTCTTTAATCAGTTCCGGATTTGACCAATCAAAAAATAAAGATACCGACCTGCCTTGCGCTTTACTTTTACCAAACAGACGTTTATCGTTTTCATCACTTTTAAATATAAAGGCATGACTCACTTCGGTCAGTTCGCCGAGACGCTTTATCACATATTTTATCTCTCTGTCTATATCCTCCGAATTAAATATCAGATCGGCGATACCCGCCACAAATTTTACAATTTCATCTCTGCGAACCAGGCTTTTTTCCAAGTCAGAGTATCTGGAAATATCTCGCAAGCCGATAAAAAATACATCCAAATCGCTCCATTTACCCGGCGAAACTTTAACCTCAACAGTTATATTTTTTTTCTGTTTGGTTCTAAAACAAAATTCCTGTTTTTCCAAATCACTGTTTGCTAAAGATAATAAGTCATCCTGATAGGCGATTCTGCTTTCCTCAGGAAAAACAACGGACAAGTCTTTTTGGTAAAATTCTTCAATCGAAAATCCAAGCTTGCGTTCGAACTCAGAATTAACACAAATGACTTTCCAGTTAGTATCTGTAATGATGATTATCTCATCAAACATTTACGACCCTTTCTTCTATCTGTGTAAATCGAATATGTCATAAATGGAATTTAAGAATTCAAATTTCAAACCCAAATAGTTGAAATTTCTTTTTGGATGTATTTCGCAATTAATCAAGGATATTTCGAATATTATCGAAGAACACAAGTGAATGCCGGTCAGGAGCTCGCTCGCCGTTCTCGAACAGTCTGCTTCGCAGGATTGGCTCATCAAGCCAACCTTGCCACGAAACATGAAAATAAACTTCTCTGGTAGGGCAGGCGTCCCTGCCTGCCAGTGCGACT
>CAZWOY010000245.1:0-6560 GCA_964635255.1 uncultured bacterium | reverse complement strand
GCCCGTTACACCTGTGGGATGCATCCGGATGTTATTCAGGAAGGACCGGGAACATGTCCGATCTGCGGTATGGATTTAACGCCGCTGAAAGGTTCGAGTTCGAAAAGCAGCGGCGGGGAAAGGACAATCGCTTACTGGGTCGCTCCGATGGATCCGAATTATATTTCGGACGAGCCGGGCAAGTCTCCAATGGGAATGGATTTAGTTCCGGTTTATGAAGACGAACTTAAGGAGGGCGTCGTAGCCATCGATCCGGTAACGATACAGAATATCGGCGTTACAAAAACTGAAGTCGAAAAACGCGACCTGACAATAATCATCCGCAGCAACGGCGTCGTAAAAATAGCCGAAGACGCCGAATATCGCATTAATCCGAAAATCTCGGGATGGATCGAAAAACTCTACGTTTCCCGCACCGGAAATATGGTCGATAAAGGCGATCCGCTGCTTGAAATATACAGCCCCGAGCTGGTATCGGCTCAGGAAGAATATCTCCTCGCTAAAAAGAACAGCGAGCTGCTTTCCGGCAGCAGCGTCGAAAGAATCAGATCGAACGCCGGCGATTTGCTGAAGGCTGCCCGGCGCAGGCTGGAATTGTGGGATATTGCCCCCGAACAGATCGCCGCACTTGAACGCACAGGCGAGGTTCTGCGCACGTTGACGCTGTACAGTCCCATCGACGGCGTAGTCCTGCATAAAAACGCAGTCGATGGAGCGGCGGTAAAAGCCGGGACGGATCTGTTTCATATTGTGGATTTAAGCGAAGTCTGGGTGGAAGCGCAGGTTTATGAGTACGAACTCCCGTGGATAAAAACCGGCAGTCCGGTTGTGATCGAATCGCCTTACGATCCAGATCTTACTCTGGAAGGCGAAGTCGATTATATTTACCCATACCTCGATGCAAAAACGAGAACCGCCAAGGCGCGCATAGTCATTCCGAATCCGAGATTAGACCTGCGTCCGGACATGTACGTCGATGCGAGAATAGAAGCCCGGACTGAAAAGGACGCCGTGGCTGCGCCCAAAAATGCGGTTATCCGCAGCGGCGAGCGAGATATCGTTTTTGCAGCGCTGGGACAGGGACGTTTTATTCCGCGCGAGGTGGAACTCGGACTGGAAACAGAGGATTACTATGAAATCAGATCCGGATTGTCAGAGGGCGTTTCGGTCGTAACCTCGGCCCAGTTCCTGCTTGACAGCGAAGCCAAGCTGCAGGAAGCCATTCAGCGGCGGCTGAGGGCGCGTATGAACAAACAGGCTGATTCATGAACCTGATAGAACAAATTATTCACGGATCGATTCGCAATCGAGCCATCGTCGTATTAGCAACGCTGGTTGTGGCAGCGTTGGGCGTTCATTCCATGCTGACGATACCGGTCGACGCCATTCCCGATCTCTCGGACGTTCAGGTTATAGTGATCGCGGATTACCCGGGACAATCGCCGCAAGTGGTTGAAGATCAGGTAATCTACCCCTTGACCACCGCTTTATTATCTGTGCCGTACGTAAAAGACGTCAGGGGTTACAGCTTTTTCAACTACGGCATGGCGTACCTGATATTCGAGGACGGCACGGATTTATATTGGGCGCGCAGCCGGGTGTTGGAGTATCTCAATCAGGCTGCGGAGCGCATGCCGCAGGGAGTTACGCCTCGTTTAGGACCTGACGCCACCGGACTCGGCTGGGTGTATGAATACGCTCTGACGTCGGACAATCACAACCTCGCCGAACTGAGATCGCTGCAGGACTGGTATTTGAGATATGAACTGCAAACCGTTCCCGGCGTAGCCGAGGTCGCCGGCGTTGGCGGTTTCGTCAAACAATATCAGGTAAAAGTCGATCCCGACCGGCTCGCCGCGCTAAACATTCCCATACAGAAAGTCAGAATGGCGCTGAAAGCGTCAAACAGCGACGTTGGGGGCCGATTGCTGGAGATGGCTGAAACGGAATATTTCATTCGCGGGCTGGGTTATCTGCGCGGTAAGGACAGCGATGACATTATCCGGCAAATCGAAAAGATCAGCCTTGGAATGGGCGAAGACGGCAATCCGATTCTAATAAAGCAGGTTGCGGAGGTAACCATTGGACCGGAACTGCGGCGGGGTATCGCCGAATGGAACGGCGAGGGCGAGGTCGCCGGCGGAATTGTGGTTATTCGTTCCGGCGAGAACGCGCTGGCGGTGATCGAAAAAGTGAAGGAAAAAATAAAATCGCTGGAAGCGGGATTGCCGGAGGGCGTTGAAATAGTAACGGCTTACGACCGCAGCTCGCTTATCCATCGCGCAATCGATACGCTTAAAGAGAAACTGCTGGAAGAGATGATTGTCGTCGCGTTGATCGCTATCATTTTCCTCCTCCATCTGCCCAGTTCGCTGGTTGCGATCTTCACGCTGCCTGCGGGAGTGTTGATCTCCTTTATTATTATGAAAGCGATGGGAATAAACGCCAACATCATGTCGCTGGGCGGCATAGCTATTGCGATCGGCGTGATGGTCGATGCGAGCGTCGTTATGGTCGAAAACGCGCACAAACATCTCGAACGAAACCGCGGGGAAAAAAGTCACGCGGAGATTATTTCCGGCGCGGCTCGCGAGGTTGGACCCGCTCTGTTCTTCAGCCTGCTTATCATCACCGTCAGCTTCCTGCCGGTATTCAGCCTGCAGGCGCAGGAGGGCCGGCTTTTCAGTCCGCTGGCTTATACGAAAACTTTCGCAATGGCTGCTTCAGCGGTCTTGGCGATCACCATCATTCCCGTCTTGATGGTGTTCTTTATTCGCGGCAAGATCTTAAGCGAATCAAAAAATCCCCTATCGCGCTTCTTCATTTTTATATATCGTCCAATTATTAAGACGGTTTTAAAGCTGCCGTTATTAGTGATAATACTCAGCCTTGTGATCCTGGGACTAACGATATTTCCCTATCAACGGCTCGGCAGTGAATTTATGCCGCCGTTGAACGAGGGCGATCTGCTCTACATGCCGACCACTCCGCCCGGAATTTCTCCGGCTAAAGCCGGCGAGCTGCTTCAGCAGACGGATCGAATAATCAAGTCATTCCCGGAGGTTCAGCATGTTTTCGGCAAGATCGGACGAGCCGAAACCGCCACCGATCCGGCGCCGCTTTCGATGATTGAAACGACGATTATTCTTGAAAAAGATAAATCCAAATGGCGCGCAGGCGTAACCATGGATTCGCTGATCAAAGATCTCGATGCGGCTATCCAAATCCCCGGCTTGACGAACGCCTGGACGATGCCCATCCGCACCCGCATCGATATGCTCTCGACCGGAATTAAAACGCCGGTGGGCATAAAAATAATGGGCGATAATCTCGATACGCTGGCTAAAGTCGGGGAGCGGATAGAGGGCGTCGTCGCTGGAGTCGAAGACGTAACCTCGGCTTACGCGGAACGAATTGTCGGCGGGAAATATGTCGATATCGAAATCGACCGCGATAGGATCGCGCGGCACGGACTTTTGATAGCGGACGTCCAAAACGTGATCATGTCGGCGCTCGGCGGCATGAACGTCACCTGGACGGTCGAAGGGCAGGCGCGCTATCCGGTAAACGTACGCTACCCCAGGGAAAGACGCGACGACCTTTCCGACGTCCGCCGCGTCCGCGTCCCAACCGCCGGGGGATACACGGTTCCGTTGGAGCAGGTTGCCGATATTCGCATCACCGACGGTCCGCCGATGATAAAGACCGAAAACGCGCGGAAAACCCTGTGGATTTACGTTGATACGCGCATCAGCGACATTGGCGGATTTGTCGAAAAGCTCCGCAGCGAGGTCAGCGCTGAAGTCGCATTGCCCGCCGGATACTCGCTGGTCTGGTCGGGGCAGTTCGAATATATGGAACGAGCGGCGAAACGGCTGCAATTGGTCATACCGGTTACGCTGCTGATTATTTTCTTCCTGCTGTATATGCATTTCGGCAATGTCTCCGAATCCCTGATCGTAATGCTCACGCTGCCGTTTGCACTGGTTGGCGGGGTTTGGCTGATGTTTATTTTAGGGTTCAATACCTCGGTGGCGGTGGCGGTCGGATTCATCGCTCTTCTGGGATTGGCGGCTGAAACCGGGGTTGTGATGCTGGTTTATCTGAATGAAGCCTATAAACGCTACCAGACGGAAGACAGAATGAGGTTCGCTTCGCAGCTTCGCGCCTCGATTTCCGAAGGCGCGGTCGATCGCGTCCGCCCTAAATTGATGACGGTCGCCACAACCTTGATCGGTCTTCTGCCAATCATGTTCGGTTCCGGAACCGGCTCGGAAGTCATGAAGCGAATAGCGGCGCCAATGGTAGGCGGCTTGGTTTCATCGACCGTCCTGACGCTGGCGATTATACCGGCGATATACTATTTGGTTAAACGTCGAACGGTTTTGGCGGATCCCAAGCGAAAGCCGAAAACACGCCGTCCTGCGAGATAAATTAATACTTAGGTCATAAGAGGTATCCTTCAGTGAGACGGGCGTCTCTGCCCGCCCCACTGAAACCCTTTTAGGACTTGAATAATAAGACAATTTGAGCTTCCAGCCGCCCGTGCGTACAAGAGCCTTCCAATCACAAAATTACCTATTGACAATTCAAAAATAGTTCCTTATAATAATATTTAGATTAGCTTCATAATGATCCGGTAAATTTTAAGATTTTTTCAAAAACATTAATCAATCCTCAGCAATTTTGATTAATGCGAAGACGGACGGATGTTGAACTGAGAGGAGAACGTTGAAACGGAAACATACCCGCCTTTGGCGGATTTGGGTTGGAATTTGGGCGGCTTGGCTGATTGGGGGAGCGGTCTTGGCGCGGGAATGGTCGGAACCGATACTGCTTACAGATACCTATGGTCAAAATTTAAATCCCAAATTCCAAATGGACCAAGATAGATTTGGTAATATCCATATACTATATGGACTGAATAGATCGCTTGAGAATAATCCGGCCGGGATATATTACGCAAAATACGACATAAATGGCAGATTACTAATTGAACCATTTAGACCCTTTGATGTTAATAACTTACAAAAATACAGACTTTTAATATCTGATTCTACAACCCATATTTTTGCCGCGTTTAACAATGAATACTATCACACAGTATTAAACCTTGATGGAGAGCGTATCATCGAAACACATTTAGTCGAAGGATTATATCATCCTTTGCCAGATAGTGTTTCTTTCGGTTATATAGAACCATGGAATTTCGATATTCGAAATGATGGAACTATTGTAGGCTCAGCAATATTAATTAACGATATTCATTTAAACTGTATCGTGTTTGCAAACCTATCTTCAGAGGGCGCATTAATAGACGAAATCGAAACTATAAGCGAATTTTCACGAGAAGGTAAAGCGGATATAAGAATAGTCGCTGACGACTTCGATAACGCTCATTTGGTCTGGCGTGAAACTTATGGATATAATATTTCTAAATATTCAAAAGTATCAAATCAAAATGACGTTGTAGTTGAAGAACAGAGGCTTGATCCACTAAACCAAGATAATTGGAATTTTTGCATAGATATAAAATCTCATAATGAGCGATTGTATCTGCTTTTTTCTGAAGGAAGAGACAAATATATAAAAAAAATGGATTTAGAAGGCAATTTGATTTTTAATATGATAGCATTTATAGATCCGTTCATTCATAGTGAATATTCATTCGCTATTTATCGAGATTTTATTCATTTAACGTCTGGAATCCAAGTTCCGGAAGACGAAGCAGCAGTTTTAGCATATATGTCTATGGATACATTAGGACATATCACAGATTCGCTGTCACTTTTCTTTAGATTTCAACCAGAATGCGCTTATGATGGAGCGAACAGATATACGAAAATTCACAATGATACCATTACATTTTGCTTCCGTTATAGTCAACTCCATCCTCGAAACTATAGTGAACTGTGCATTGTTCAAGGCAGACCAGAGGGTGGACAGAAAATTTCTGAAAAAGATATTGAGGAATATCCTGCACTAAAAAATCTCATGGCATTTCCTAATCCAATGAATACTGGAACATTAATAACCTTTTATTTATTGAAGCCATCTTATTTGACTTATAGCTTTTTTACTTTTAATGGCAGATTATTAAGCTCCTACAAAGAATATTTCACTGCAGGCATCCAATCTATCTATTGGAATGGCAATTTAAAAAGTGGTCGGTTGCTGCCTGCCGGAAGCTACATTTTTACAATTGGTAATAATGAAATGGCGCTTGATAAAGCCATTGTCATTATTCGTTGAATTTTTGAGCGCTTGTCAGGCATCCCCACCTGAATTTTTGAGTGCCTGTCAGGTGTCCCCACCTGAATTTTTGAGTGCCTGTCAGGCGTCCCCACCTGAATTTTTGAGTGCCTGTCAGGCGTCCCCACCTGACAGATTGTTATTGCTATTACAGCTCTGATGACGTCAGGCGAGGACGCCTGACGCCCAAAATCCGTATTCTCGGACAGTTTGGAAAGCTGGAATCCATCTTCCTTCGGCGATAGCGCGAGAACCGGCATGGATTCCAGCTTTCGCTGGAATGACTGCCCGTGGGCGAAATACTGCCC
>CAZWOY010000244.1:0-6566 GCA_964635255.1 uncultured bacterium | reverse complement strand
CGAGTTCTGGTTAAGTATGCATTCCCACGCAGGAGCGTGGGAACGAGTTCTGGTTAAGTATGCATTCCCACGCAGGAGCGTGGGAACGAGTTCTGGTTTATGCGCCTCTAAAGAGTACATACACTATTTAATGCACTCAGTAGTAAGAGCCAAAATTATTTCGATGAATTGAGATATTATCGAACTGCCTCTTCAACAGTTTGCAAATCCCTTGAAATTCAACTGAAAAACCTATATTATTCAAAGAAGTAATCCGGTCAACTTAGTCAAACATTCCTCGGTAAACCTAATGAAATTCAAACTTGGCGTCGACGTCGGGGGGACGTTCACCGACTTTATCCTCATTTCAGAAACCGGCGAAACCCATACGCACAAAACGCTTTCGACTCCGGAAGACCCTTCGATAGGCGTTCTGGAAGGAATTCGGGATTTAGCCGGAATTGTCGGGCTTAGCCTCGACGAATTCGCGGACAGCATCGAGACTGTCGTTCATGGAACCACCGTCGCTACCAATGCGCTGCTGACGCTGCGAGGCGCAAAAACGGCGCTGATTACGACCAAAGGGGTTCGCGACGCACTCGAGATGCGGCGGGGGATACGGGAAGAGCAATATAATAATCATTATCGAAACGTCGCACCGCTGATACCGAGATACCTGCGGTTGACCGTCGATGAACGCATCGACGGTCAGGGAAACGTTATTACGCCTTTTAACGAAACTGAATTGGATCCGGTGATTGAATTCTGTAAAAACGAGAAGGTCGAATCGATAGCGATCTGCTACATGAACGCCTTCAAAGACAACCGGCATGAAATCCGCACCGCTGAAATCCTGAAAGAAAAACTCCCCGATTGTTTTATCACGGCTTCGACGGAAGTCCTTCCGTCCATCCGGTTTTACGAACGTGTGAGCACCACGGCTGTCAACGCCTATCTGGGTCCGGTGATCGCTAATTATCTGAAAAGCCTCACGTTAAAACTGGAGGAGATAAACTTCACCGGAACTTTGCTGATTATGCAGTCCAACGGCGGGGTCGTAACGCCCGATATTGTGAGAGTTTTACCCGCAGTGACGGTTCTTTCCGGTCCGGCAGCCGCTCCGACCGCCGGCGCTTTTTACGCAAACCTGATGAATCGCAAAGACTGTATAACTATCGACATGGGCGGAACCAGTTTCGACGCCAGTTTAGTGATCGACAATCAGTGCGTTACCAGCGCCGAAGGATCGATCAACCGCCACCGGATTGCGCTGCCTTCTCTGGATATTATCACCATTGGCGCCGGAGGCGGCAGCATCGGCTGGATCGACGCCGGAGGCTTGCTGCAGATGGGACCGCAAAGCGCTGGAGCCAGCCCCGGACCTGTCTGTTACGACCGGGGAGGCGACCAACCGGCTTGTACGGATGCGAACGTTATTTTGGGCTACTTGAATCCTGAATTCTTCGCAGGCGGCAGGATCAAACTAAACGTCGATAAAACTAAAAAACTGATTAAGGAAAAATTAGCCTCAAAATTAGGGCTGCCGCTCGAGGAAACCGCGGTGGGCATGTACCGCATTATCAATGCCAATATGGCGCAGGGCGTGCGGCAGGTGTCTATCGAACGCGGCTTCGACCCTCGCGAGTTTCTTATTATCGTCGCCGGAGGCGCCGGGGCGATTCATGCCGGCGAGATCTGCAAGGAGCTTGAGATTCCGATGTTTATCGTGCCGAATTTCGCATCGATATTTTGCGCCGCCGGCATGCTGTTAGGCGACTTGAAACACGATTACATCCGCTCATACATCGCTTCCTTCTCGGAAATAGACCGGGAATATTTCCTCGATCTTTTCAGCCAGATGAAAACAACCGGAACTGAAACGCTGATCCACGAAGGCGTCGCTGAAAAGGATATTGAATTTTATCCGGTTTTGGACCTGCGCTATGTCGGTCAATACCATGAGGTTCAGTTGGGAGTGGAGTGGAGCGCTATATCATTATTCAATCTCGAAAATATCAAGGAAGCATTCCATAAAGAACACAACCGGTTGTACGGTTATTCGCTTGAGGAGGAAGGAACCGAGATCGAAATGATTAACATCAGGCTGCGCGCCATCGGCAAGACTGAAAAGCCGGATTTCCTTAGTGAAAAAATCGAACCGGTTTCATTGGAAAGCGCCTTGAAGGAGAACCGAAAAGTTTACATTCCGGAAACGGGTGAATTTAAGCAAACGCCTGTCTATGACGGCGACCAGCCGTTGATCGGTCATACTATAGAGGGTCCGGCAATTATCGAAAAAGAGAATACGTCGATATTTGTGAGCGGAATGTATAATTGCTATGTCGATCGATATGCGTCGTTTGTGGTTTATGATCGAGGGGTTTATCCGGATGGGGTGGGATAAGGGTTTTTGCTATTGTTTCATTGCTCCATTGCTCCATTGTTCCATTGTTAAATTGTTAAATTGTTAAATTGCTAAATTGCTAAATTGCTGGACTCAACTCGTTCCCACGCTCCAGCGTGGGAATGCCTATTTAACTATATCAACTCGTTCCCACGCTCCAGCGTGGGAATGCCTGCTAAATTCTTCAGAAAACTCTTTTTTTTCTGTTTCCAAAAAAATAATTCCGTTTACCTATTGACCTTTCCGAATTGATTTTGTAAACTTGGTTAGTTTTTGGTAAAACGTTCAAAGGATAAGGGAGTCCTCTTTAATGTTTAATTCCGGTTTGAAGCGACATATCCGCATGGCTTGCGCCTACGGCGCCACTGCCACTCCGTGGGATAACTCTGTCCTTCATATTCAAACTGTCATCGACCGTTTTGTCAGGAGGAAACCCCCTTATTGCTGAATAGATCACTTATTTTGATTTTAAAAGCCTTCCGGGGTCCCTCCTCGGAAGGCTTTTTTATTTGGTAGAATCACGTAACTAGTTTGAGGAAATCATGCTGCGCCGCGAAAATTTAACTAATGCAGACCTGATTAAAAAATACACCGACCAGCCGCCTGCAATGCCCAAGGAAATCAGGCGCAAGGTCGAGAAACACTGGAACAATCGTCCTGTACAGCTTTACGGCATGGCTGACCTGGACGCTTCCATGAAGCTGGCTTCGACCTGGGTGGCGCTGGGTGAAAAACATCTGGCGATCGTAACTAAGTCGAAGGACGGCGAGAAAATTAGAAATATTGATATTTCAGACATAAAAGCCGTTAAGGAAACTCCCGGTTTAAGCAGCGCGTCTTTAGCGTTTATCGGCGAACCGGGAGAGCCGCCGCTGGCTGTAATCCGCTATACGCATCGGCAGCGGAGAGCTATCGAGAACATAAATTTCGTAATCGAGCAGCGCATTGAAAACCGGAAAATCGAGATTCCAAAAGATCCCGACAAGGTTTACGCCGATGCGCTGACATTCCCGATCAAGGAAGCGCAGGCTTCGGTTGCGGTCAATAAAATGGCGGTAATCTGGAGGCTCATCAGCTACCTTAAACCATACAAGAAGAGGCTGTCAGTCGGATTAGCGGCGGCGCTGGTCCTGACGCTGGTCAGTCTGCTGCCCGCCTATCTTTCCGGCTATATGATCGACCATGTTATCAAGCCGTTTCAGGCGGGAGACTTGGAGCATGGCAAAGCGATGCAGATAGCCTGGCTGATTATAGCCGGACTTGCCGCGACCTACTTGATTCGCGCAGCCAGCCTCTGGGCGAGGCTTCACGCGATGTCGGTCATCGGCGAGCTTGTAGCGGGAGACCTGAGAACCGAAATATACGAACACATGCAGAAACTGAGCGTCAGTTTCTTCTCGCAGAAACAGACCGGCAGCTTGATCTCGCGCGTCAGCAGCGACAGCGACCGGTTGTGGGATTTCGTGGCGTTCGGCGTGGTCGAGGTATTATGGGCGGTCATCATGCTGCTTGGATTGGGAATGGTGCTGATAACGCTCGATGTGCAGCTCGGACTGCTGTTGACGCTGCCGATCCCGCTGTTTATGTGGGCGTTCATCAAGCACGGCAAGCGGATGCAGAATATGTTCCTCGGCGCCTGGCGAAAGTGGTCGAACATGACCGCCGTCCTGTCCGATACGATTCCGGGGATCCGCGTGGTCAAAGCTTTCAGCCAGGAGGAAAAGGAGAGCCGCCGTTTCGACGAGCGCAACATCGACTGTGTCGGGCAATTCAACCGGATCCATGACGTCTGGACGAAGTTCTGGCCTCTGATAATCATCGGAGTCCAGTCGCTGATAGTATTGGCATGGGCGCTGGCGATTCCAAGGCTGTTTGGAAGCGGTCCGGCTCTGAGCGTCGGGACGTTCGTGTCGTTCCTGCTGTATATGGGAATGTATCTGCAGCCGATTGAGACGATCGGGATGATGGCGAGGATGATCAACCGGGCGACCAGTTCGGCGCATCGGATATTCGAGGTTCTCGATACCGAACCGCAGATTTTCAACCGGCAGGAACCGGTGAAACTGGAGCCGGTCATGGGACGGGTCGCATTCGATAATGTGACGTTCGCTTATGACGGCGTGCGGCAGGTTATCAAAGGGATTAGTTTCAACGTAAAGCCGGGCGAGATGATCGGCTTGGTCGGTCCTTCGGGAGCCGGGAAAACGACGATTACCAATCTGCTGGTGCGGTTTTACGACGTTACCGGCGGCGGGATTTTAATCGACGGCGTCGATCTGCGCGATCTCGATATCGGTCATTTCAGGCGGCAGGTTGGGATGGTCTTGCAGGATCCCTATCTGTTTCACGGGACAATCGTCGATAACATTCGATATGGAATCCCGGACGCCGGTCTCAACGAAGTAATCGAAGCGGCTAAAATCGCCAACGCGCACGACTTCATCTGCAAGCTGCCGCATGGCTACGACACAGTCGTCGGCGAGCGCGGGCATACATTATCCGGCGGCGAGAGGCAGCGCGTTTCGATTTCCAGAGCGGTCTTGTGCAATCCGCGCATTCTGATCCTCGACGAGGCGACCAGTTCGGTCGATACGGAGACCGAGTGGAAGATTCAGGAGGCTCTCGACCGGCTGGTCAGAGGCAGAACGGTATTCGCAATCGCGCACAGGCTGTCGACTTTGCGCAGGGCGACCCGCCTGTTCGTGATCGACGAAGGAAAGATCACCGAAGAGGGAACGCACAAAGAACTGTTGAATATCCCCGACGGGACGTACAGGAAACTGTACAACATGCAGCGGCAGCTGCATGGGGAATAGGACGGCGGAGAGCCTGCAGACGAGGGCGTCTGCAGGCTCTCGTAAAGAGCAACTTAGTAGGGCAGGCGTCTCTGCCTGCCAGTGTTCATTATATTTCAAACAGGCAGGCAGAGACGCCCGCCAACTAACCTGTCAGGTTGTGGATTGTTCAGGTTAGGCAAAACAAGAAAGGATCAAAAATGCCAGAAACATTAACTAAACCAAAAATACAAAGAGCGACGGCAATATCGGCAAATCCAATAGAGGTGAAAATGAGTCCGGTAAAAATAGAATGGCGGCAGGACGGCAGGCTATGGGCGAGTATGAATGGAACCGAGTCAACCGTGGACGTCAAATGCTGCTTTCCATGGAGCGAACCGTTCCGGTACATATCGCTAAGGGACGATGAAGAAAACGAGTTCGCCCTGATTCCCACGATCGACGATCTCGACAAACCGTCTCGCGCCGCGGTCGAATTAGCTTTGGAGGAAGCTGGATTCGTCCTCAACATCGAAACGGTGCGCAGCATCGAGGAAGACTTCGAAATCCGCGTCTGGGACGTAGTCACCAAACAGGGCGCGCGCCGCTTCCAAACCAAGCTGGACGACTGGCCTCTCCCCGTCCCCGGAGGAGGACTGATTATTAGGGACGTCGCCGGCGATCTGTTTCTTCTGAAGGAGACCGAGAAAATGGATTCGCATAGCCGGAAGGTTTTGAAGTCGTTTGTGGAGTAAGACCCTGGCAGGGAAGATAAAATATGTGGAGGGCGCAAACTATGCATGCGCCCTCCACAACCCCCTCTGATCCTCCCTTCTGATAGAAGAGGCGAAATCGGACTGTCTTTTTTTTAGAAAAAAAGTGGTAAAAGTTTGTAAATTAGCAAAATGACTCTTATATTAACTTCAAATGCTATGTTGGGCATTTTGCATATTTGAATTTGTGTTTTAAGCGTGAGGGATGGAAAAATGAAACTATTAATTTTTGTCGCTTTAATATTGCTATTTGCCGCAGGATCGGTTCTTTACGCCCAGCCCGACGTCGATTGGCAGCGTGTATATGGCGGTGGCGACATAGACGGTTTTTTTTCGCATATCCGCTGTGAAAACGATAATTGGGCGTTTGCAGGTTACAGTTTTGTCGGGAATACATTTAACGTTTTCCTGGTTGTTACCGATCCGGCAGGCGTTTATTTCATCGATGTTAGAACTGAAACCGGCAAGGAAACTCGACGGATTGTACTAGTGGAATAACTTTGGAATAAAAAATATCTAACCATGTTGTTTAAAAAAGGTTAGCGAATGCCCTTATACAACAAATTCCGAAAAAACAATCGTTTCATCAAAGCATAATTTATTGTAATTCAAATTCGGTTTATTATTACTACGTGC
>CAZWOY010000243.1:0-6567 GCA_964635255.1 uncultured bacterium | reverse complement strand
TTCAGCGCGCAGGAGGCGCCCGGTACGCGCTAAAGCGCGCACTCAATGCGATAATTCTGGGCGTCAGGCGTCCTCGCCTGACGTCATAAAGTCAAAAACAACTACTTGCCGAAATGCTGTAAAGCTTGCAGACGAGGGCGTCTGCAAGCAGGCTCCCTCGTCTGCAAGCAGGCTCCCTCGTCTGTAAGCAGACGCCCTCGTCTGCAAGCAAGTTCACAACTTAATTACATCAGTCTCTTTTCACCCGTAATCTTCTGAAGGTCCTTAATATCCTGCGTCGCTTCCATACATCCCAGATACTTGCCCTCGCTGTTGCGCACTGCAAAATATCGAATATAGACATACTTATCCTTCATTTCAATCCAGAAATCCACCATGTCCTTTCTTCCGTTTCTAAAATCGTCTATTATCTGATTCACCAGATGAACGCTCTTTTTCGGGTGGCACTTCTGAACTTCCAAACCGATTGCCGCATTGGTTCTGACAAAGATCTGTTCTGCGACCGGATTATAGTATTGAAAAATATCGCGGTCGTCCACGAACGTTATTTCCACCGGCAGCGTCTTCAGCATGTTCACTAATTGCTCTATCGACAAAGAACCTGTGCCGGTGTCGATCATCCCGCCGGTTATCTTCGTTTCCATTTTCGATTTATCGACGGTTTCCTTATCTTCCACTGGCGAAAAGCTGCAATAGCCGATTTCGTTGAATTGCTGCTCCGTTCTTTCCCAATAGAAATCTTCAAAAGTATTCATAGCCATGGGAAAGAGGATATTGTTCTCTTTATAGTAATGCATAACCAATAACTTCGAGAGTTCTTCCGAATGTTGGAAAATATCTTTAGCAAATGTGCGGAATTGTTCTTTCTCCCGATTTTCAAAAAGCTTAAATATTTTCTTTTCGAGGTCTCTTATCTGTTCATGCTCGTCCCACATTTGAGAGGGCGGACCTTTGATTCCTTTTTTCTCGAGATAGGGGAATAATACATTTTCTTCCCGTAAATAGTGCCGCTGCGCTTCTTTAAAATATCCTAACATCCTCTCAATCTCCTCTAAACTTTCAGAAGCCTCGCTTAATTGATCATAATTCTGCAATCCTTTTGTCAGTTCGACTAGTTTCTGACTAAAATCAGTGAGATGACTGTGCTCTTCCATTAAAATATAAATAGGGCGTCCTTCCGGTGCGATGTGTTTTACCTGGTTTGCCATGAGATTTTCCCGCCTGTATTCAAGTTCGATGTTTTAAAAGAATACGCTGTCAACCCAAATCATTTTGCTGGAATTTGCACGTTAGTCCATTCAATTTATAATTCTCGACTAATTAATCAATAACCTGGAGATGCCGGATTCGAAGGATGCGTTTGATGGCGTTTTATTTCATCTGCTTTCGTTTATTTTCAATAGCTCAGTTGCTCATTTTAATTGAGTTTGTTAAAATATTAGTTTATACAATTTCGATCATTCAATTTCTCTCAAGGGAGTTCACCATCGAAGCGATGCGCCTGCGATTTTTACTGTTTTGGATATTCGCGCTTTTTGTCTCTTCCGCCGGTTATGGACAGTCGAGAGCGACTTTTGCGCGCCATCCGGCGCCCTCGCCTGACGGCAGCCATGTTGCGTTCAGCTATGGGGGCGATTTATGGACTGCGCCGGTTGAGGGAGGGCGAGCCCTGAGGATCACGACTCATCCTGTGTACGAACATTCGCCGAAGTGGTCCTCCGATGGCGAAATGATCGCATTCAGCGCCAATCGCTCCGGATATGACGATATTTATGTCATACCTTCGGGCGGAGGTCAAAGCAAACGGTTGACGTTTATCGACGCCGACAACGATCTCTGCTGCTTTTCGCCGGACGGCGAATATATTTACTTCGCTTCGCATCGCGACGACATGTATCCCGATTACCGCATGATTTACAAGGTTTCCGTCGATGGCGGAACTCCCCAGCCGGTGATGAACACTTACGGGGAACAGGCTTCCGTCTCGCCGGACGGTAAAAAGATTCTCTATGTGCGGGACGGCGTTCACTGGTGGCGCAGGCATTACCGCGGCAGCGAATCGGCTCAGGTCTGGCTGTATGATATAGAGGATAAAGATCACCTCCCGGTCACGGATACGACCGCAAAAACGACCGGGGAAGATTTCCGCGTTCCCGAATCGACGCGCCCGATGTGGATCGATAACGAGAGATTCGTTCTCCTGACCGATCGCGACGGCGTCGAAAATCTGTGGGAGATGAACCTTGACGGTCAAGTCAGGCAGTTAACCGATTACGGCGAAGATATCAGATTTCCGGCGATTTCGTTTCACGGCGAAACGATCGCGTTCGAGCATGGGGTCGATATTTATGCGATGGAAAACGGAAAACAGCCGCAAAAGATCGAAATTATCGCTCCGATAGACGATCCGTACGATATTGAGAAGCGGCTGCATTATTCTTCACAGGCGGACAAAGTCGCTTTCGGACCCGGCGGCGCCGAGATGATACTCGAAATCCGCGGTGAAGTGTTCGCAAGCCGGATCGTCGATGAAGAATACGCCGCGGCGCGAGGCGAGGCAAATTCTATTTCCGGCGATATTCCGGCGAGGAACGGCGACTTTACGCTCTCCGCAGAGGGCGACAGCGTTATTTACGTTTCGGATAAAGACGGCGACCGGGAGCTTTATCTCGTCTATTCGGACGATCCCGACACAGACGAATTGGCGCGGGCGCGGACTTTTAACCTGGAAAAGCTGACCGACAACCAAGTCGAAGACCACAGCCCCAAAATGTCGCCGGATAACCGCTACTTAGCGTTCGTTCGCGGAAAAGGCGATTTGCTTATTTTCGATCTGAAGAAAAAGAAAGAAAGAACGCTGCTGACCGGCTGGTCGATGCTGCAGTATAAATGGAGCCCCGACGGCAGATGGATCGCCTACGCGCGCGAGGACAACGAATATAACAGCGACGTTTTTATTATCCCTGCCGAAGGGGGAGAGTCCGTAAACATCAGCCGCCACCCGGACGAGGACAGCCATCCCGTCTGGTCGGACGATGGAAAGAAACTCGGCTTCAGATCGAAACGGAGGCAGAACAACTGGGATATCTATTATGTTTACCTTACCTGGGAAGATCATTTTAAGACCGAGTCTGACCGGGCTGAAGAGGAATTCGCAAAGAAGATAAAAAAATCGGACGACGATGAGGACAAGAAGAAAAAGGACAAGAAGAAGGATGAAGAGGTCGCCGTTGAAATAGACTTCGAGGATATTCACAGAAGGATAACCGGTGTAACATCTTTAACCGGAGAAGAGGGCGTATTCGATATTTCTCCCGATGGAGAACAATTTGTCTTTGTCGCCGATCACGAGGGACAGCGGGACATTTACACGATTAAAGACAACGGCCGAGACCTGAAACGCCTCACCGACCACGGCGCTAATCCGAGGTGGATGAGCTACAGTCCCGACGGCAAAACCATCAGGTATCTCGATCATCGCGGCAGAGTCTATTCGGTCGATGCCGGCGGCGGGAAAAAGGACAGCTATCCTTTCGACGCCATTGTCTGGGTGAATCCCCTGGAAGAAAGGGAGCAGAAATTTAACGAGGTTTGGCGAGGACTGAACGAACAGTTTTACCATCCCGATTTTCACGGCTATGACTGGGTAAAAATCAGGGAAAAATACGAATCCTGGCTAAAACACGCTTCGACAGAGGAAGATTTCGGCGATATTGTACGGATGATGATGGGGGAGTTAAACTCCAGCCATACCGGCTACAGGTCGCCCTATAACAATGAAGATCATCGTGTGGGCAGACTGGGCGTAGATTTCGACTTTTCGGATTCCGGCGAAGGATTGTTAATCGATCATGTCGTTCCGTATGGGCCCTGCGACCGCGGCGGCGTTCATTTAAAAGCCGGCGACAGGCTGCTCGAAATAAACGGCGAAAAAATCGAAAAAGGCGTCAATATCCATGAACTGTTGAATTATACGGTTTACGATCGGGTTTTCCTGAAAATAGATCGCGACGGAGACGAGGAAATAGCGGTCGTCAGACCATTGGGCAGATGGTCGCTTGGAAAACTTCGTTACAGCGAATGGGTCGAGAACGCTCGGAAATCGGTCGATTCGCTCTCGAACGGCGGACTGGGCTATATACACATCAAAGGCATGGGCGACGGCAGTCTCGAGCGGTTCGAGGCGCAATTGTTTTCGGTCGCCGAGGGCAAAGACGGGCTTGTGATAGACGTACGCTACAACGGCGGCGGATGGATAACAGATTACCTTCTGGCGATGCTCCAAGCCAAACGCCATGCCGTAACCTATCCCCGCGACGGCGGCCCCGGCTATCCGCAGGGACGGCTGCCGTTGTACGCCTGGGTGAAGCCGATTATCGTCCTGTGCAACCAGCATTCGTTTTCGAACGCGGAAATCTTCAGCCATGCGATAAAAACGCTGGATCGTGGAGATTTGGCCGGCGTTCCGACGCCCGGAGGCGTTATCAGCACAAGCTGGACAGGATTGGTGGACGGCAGCGGTTATCGTGTTCCACTGAGAGGGTGGTATTTTGGAACCAAACAGGAACGGGATCCGGCGCGTAACATGGAAGGAAACGGAGCCGTACCCGACGTCATTATGCAAACGGTTCCCGGACAGATTGAGAGCGGTAATGATATTCAGTTGGAAACCGCAGTGAAAAGGCTGTTAGAGCAATTGTGATAAAAACAACTTTGAAGAGACGGCAATTTTGAACCAACAGCGGAAAAATACACTATATAAGCTGACGTTAGCGATTCTGGCATCGTCTTTGATTGCCGTTCTAATCGTTTTCAAAATATATGCGCCGGACGTTTTAGTCCCAACCGGACATCTGATTGCAAGCCCTGAAAATGTTAAGGACGAAATCGAACAATTCGGAGAACCTCTGAGCGCTGTCGGAGAATCCATTATCCCGAGAGATATGATCCGGATTGAAGATCGCATCAGAACGGCGGCTCTGATCGACGCTCTGCGGAAAATGGCGCTGAAAAAGAAGAACATGTTCAACCGGCAGAATGGAGCTGCACATGACACAACCAAGATAATGTACAATTGGAGCGGCTTGATTGTCGACGCCGAGACGATTAGATATAACGGTGTGGTCATCCACGACGAGATTTCGCTGAAAATAAAGACCGAATCCAGCGACGCCGTTAACTGCGAATGGAATGTGAATAATCTAAAATTAATGCGGCCGCCGAAAGATACGCCGTCCAATTTTGAAACGCTTTCGGAAGCCCTGCAAAAAAGGGGATTCGAACACGACGGCGGCAGGAGGATCGGACAAAACATCTGGCATGAAACGATCAGGGAGAAAGAATGGAAATTGCGAACGGATTAAGCAAGGTCATACAAACTGCCTGCAGCCAGTTCAAACCTGAATTTGGCGCAGCGAAAAATAATATAGATAAAATTTGTACGGACGTCGAAACAGCCAACGTCGATTTGCTCGTATTTCCGGAATTAGCGACCAGCGGCTACGAATTTGAGAACCGAAAAGAACTCCAGTCGCTCGCAATCGATACTGAAAGCAGCGACTTGCTTACGCAGATAAAATCGGCGTCGAGCGCGACCAAAACCTGGATAATTTTCGGTTTTCCCGAAAGATCGGGGGATAAGGCGTTTAATAGTTCCGCACTTATAGAACCTGACGGCGGCGTCCATATCTATCGGAAAATCCACCTCTTCGATCGGGAAAAGAACCTCTTCGATCCCGGCGACCGGCCGCTGGAAGTCATCGACACTCCCATCGGCAGGCTCGGAATGATGATCTGTTTCGACTGGATTTTCCCGGAAGCGACGCGAATTCTGGCGATCAAAGGCGCACAGCTTATCTGTCATCCTTCGAATCTCGTCTTAGCCTTCTGCCAGAAAGCGATGTTCGCCCGGTCTGTAGAGAACGGCGTCTTTACGCTGACCTGCAACCGAATCGGAACGGAAGCCCGAACCGACCGGGAAATGACGTTTACAGGTCAGAGCCAGATACTGTCCAACCGTGGTGCAGTATTAGCCCAAGCCGGCGAAGATTCCGAGGAGATCATCAAAGCCCAGTTCGATCCGGCGGATGCGAATAATAAGAATCTTACGCCGCTGAACCATATCCTTGAGGATAGACGGGTGGGAATGTACGATGTTTTGGTTTGAATTTAAGAAAAAATTCAACCACAATGATTCAATAAATCCCGGCTTCCCCGAAGTCGGGATTTATTGAATTTTCCTTTCATTCCCGCGTTGCAGATAAAGCAGTCATTCCAGCGAAAGCTGGAATCCATGCCGGTTCTCGCGCTATCGCCGAAGGAAGATGGATTCCAGCTTTCGCTGGAATGACTGCATACGGAGCGTTATTTTCCCAGTAATGACTGCATACGGAACGTTATTTTCCCAGTAATGACTGCGTATGGAACGTTATTTTCCCAGTAATTGCTCTTGAAGCGAGCTTCGTCACGGAACATGAAAATAAATTTCTCTGGTAGGGCAGGCGTACCTGCCTGCCATCGCGATCGTGCAAGGTTGCGAAGGCAGGCAGGGACGCCTGCCCTACCAGT
>CAZWOY010000242.1:0-6609 GCA_964635255.1 uncultured bacterium | reverse complement strand
GATCAGATGGTATGATTCCGAACTGCCCTGAGGAATATAATGCAAAGGAAAGCCGCCCAGAATATTCAATATTTCGGCTAAGCAAATGCCGCCTGAAGAGGGGGGAGGCATAGAAAAAATCTCATAGCCGCGGTATGAAAAATGGATAGGATTTCTCATTTTTACTTCATAGTCTGCCAAATCTTCAGCAGTAATTATGCCTCCTGCAGCCTGGCAGGACGCGGCAATAGCTTCGGCTTGTTTTCCATGATAAAAAGATTCGCCTTTGTCGTTTGCAATTTGCTTCAACGTTTTCGCTAAAGTTTTCTGAATCAGTTTATCGCCTCGATCTAAAGGTTGAAAGTCTTCTAAAAAAACTTCCGCGGTAAACTTATTTTCTGCAAACAAATTGGCTCTTCCGCTTATGGAACTTGCTAAAATCCGGTCGATAACAAATCCATCTTCCGCAAGTTTGATCGATGGTTCGACAATTTTCTTAAAAGAAAGATTCCCATGTTTTTCAATCAGCAAAGCTTTTCCGGCGACACTTCCCGGCACCCCTGCCGCTAAACCGCCTCTAATGGATTTATTCCTGTCAGCTTTGCCGGTTTCAGGGTCGATGTACATATCCTCTGTCGCGCCGGCGGGCGCGGATTCACGCGCGTCATAAACCTTTACTACCCCGTCATCGATCATTCGCACTAAGGTAAATTCGCCGCCTCCTAATCCGCTGTGATAAGGCTCGACAACCGCTAAAGCGAATGATGCGGCAACAACCGCATCGACAGCGTTTCCGCCTTGTTCCAGAATATCTGTCGCCGCTTTGGTTGCCGCATGATGCGGAGTAGCGACCATACCGCTTTTTGACCAGACAGGCGCTCGATACGCCCCGAAAAGCGCGACCGGAACGATGAAAAAGAATATTGCTAAGAAAACTGAAATGGATTCTTTTGTTTGTTTGTTTCTAAAAAACATACCTTTAAATAGTTGTTTCAAATTTACTCGTATCTAATAGCCTCGACCGGGTCGAGTTTGCCGGCTCTCCGGGCGGGATAAACAGTCGCAATAACTGTCAAGAACATCGAGACTATCGTAATAATTACAAAATCCTGAACTTGCATTTTAACCGGCAGCACGCTTAAAAAGTAAACGTCGCCCGGCAGCGAAAACCATTCATAGGTTTGCTGCCCCCAACAGATCAGCCACCCCAGGATAATGCCCAGAATCGTGCCAATTATGCCGACGATTAAACCCTCGTACATAAAAATTTTCATAATGCCTTGTTTTGGCATTCCAATGGCTCTTAATATGCCGATTTCCCGTTTCTTTTCTAATACGATCATTATCTGACTTGAGATAATATTAAAAGCGGCAACCAGGATTATCAGCGATAACAGGATTGTATAGAGCCATTTTTCCAGTTTCATCCAGCGAAATAATACGCTGTGAAGATCATACCAGGTTCGCGCGTAATACGGATAGCCTAACATATCGGAAAGTTTTTGCTTTATCTTCGGAGCTTTATCGATATCGTCCAATTTCATTTCGACGCCTGTGACGGAATTTTCGAGTGAGAATAGGTCTTGAGCGGAATTGATTGAAACATAGCAATAGGAGTCATCGTATTCAAAAATACCGGTTTCAAAAATACCCGTTACTATGAATCGTTTGATTTGAGGAGCCGAGAACAGGCTGGTCATTCCGGAAGGGCTAAACGCAATAAGGCTGTCTCCGACGGTTGCGCCCAATCGGAAGGAAATTTGTTTGCCTAAAATTATACCCGGTAATGTAGAACGCGAGTTATCGAAATCAAATCCGTTTTTTTGGTCATGTTTGTCGAGTGAATCGTCCGTATTATTCAATCTTAGTTTGCCGGCTACGATCGTCTGCGGCAGATCGCTCACTTCCCCGATCAAATCCTCATCGATTCCCTTTATTAGCGCCGGTTCGATCGCTTTACCGCGTCGAAGCATTCCTTTGCCGTTAATAAAAGGCGAAGCTCCTTTTACGTGATCTAATTTAACGACTTGATCCCGGATATTTTTATAATCCTTCATCGGCGATTCGTGATAGAGCGTCAGACGAACATGGGCGTCGGCGCCTAATATTCGATCCCTGACTTCCGTTTCGAATCCATTTGCAACCGATAGTACAATTACCAGAGCGGCGACTCCGATCATTACGCCGGCAGCCGAAATATAAGTGATCAACGAAATGAAACCGGTTCTTCGCTTCGAGCGTAGATAACGTCCAGCAATGAACAGCTCTGTCTGCACTTTAGTTCTTAGGTCTTAATGTTGGGAACGGAATTACATCGCGAATTGCCGATTCATTTGTCAATATCATAACAAGTCTGTCAATCCCGGTTCCCAATCCTGCTGTAGGCGGCATGCCGATTTCCAGAGAACGGATATAGTCTTCATCTATCGGGTGCGCTTCTTCATCGCCCGTGTCACGCAGACGCACCTGTTCTTCGAATCTTGCTTTCTGATCAAGTGGATCGTTCAACTCGCTGAATGCATTGGCGATTTCGTAGCCTCCTACAAACAATTCAAACCTCTCAACGAGTCCTGGTTTGGATCGGTGTTTTTTTGCCAGCGGCGAAAGCTCTATCGGATAATCCATGATAAAAGTAGGCTGGATTAAATCAGGTTCGAACTTCTCTGAAAACAACTCATCGATCAACTTTCCGACGCCCCAACTCTTGTGCGTTTCGATCCCCAGCGCTTCTATCTCATTTGCAAGTTCGTCGCGATTGCGATTTACAATATTTATCCCGCATCCTTCTTTAATGAGTTTATCCATCGATAGCCTTTTAAAAGGCGGATTCAGATCGATCTCATGATCGCCAAACTTAACAATTCGATTTCCAAGTACGGTATCCACTAAGTGAACCATCAGTTTTTCAAAGAAATCGGCGCAGAAATTATAATCTTCATAGGCGACATAAAACTCGAGCATCGTGAACTCCGGCGAGTGCAGCCTGTCGATGCCCTCGTTGCGAAAATCGCTGCCGATTTCGTAAACTCGCGGTATATCGCCTGCGATCAGTCTTTTTAGATACAACTCATCAGCAATTCTCAGATAGAAATCATTGTCAAGAGAATTATAATAAGTTTTAAAAGGCTTTGCCGCTGCGCCGCCATATAGTGGTTGAAGGATCGGCGTCGTTACCTCGATAAAACCGGAATTATCCAGATAATATCGAATTTCATGGATGATGCGGCTTCGTTTCACCAGCGTTTCGCGCGAGTCGCTGTTAAGGATCAAATCTAAAGTGCGATTGCGATATCTTTCTTCCTTATCGTCCCATTTAAACCAGGTTTTACCGAACTTTTCTTTTACGGCTGGAAGCGGTCTGATATTTTTTGACAACAATTCAAATTTATCTACGCGCAGTGTTTTTTCGCCGGTTTTTGTTGTAAACAGGACGCCTTCCGCTCCGATTATATCGCCGATATCCAGTAACTTAAATAATTCCCAGAGTTCCTCGCCGATAACATTTTTCTTGAAATAAACCTGTATTTTTACACCCTCTTCCTGAATATGGGCAAAGGAGGCTTTGCCCATTACGCGCATCGACATAATCCGACCGCTAAGCTTCAAAGCGGTTTCATGCTTTGACAACTCTTCAAAATCGGCGTGAGCGCCGGCAACCGATAAGGTCCTTTCATATTTATAAGGAAATGGATCGATTCCCAGTTCTTTGATCTTTTCGAGCTTTTCAAGCCTGGTTTTCATCACATGATCTAAATCGTCGATATATTGTCGAAGTGCGTTTGTTTCGGTGTTTTCCATGTATGAACCTAACGAATTATGCCTTCTGAATTGATTTGTAAAACTCTAACTTTCCTGCCTTCGAACGCCTCGATACTATCGCCGTTAACGATTATTCTGAGCTGCGGCGCATTGCCAAGAGTGACCTTAATCGGTTCCGGATATTCCTCGCTGATGTAGTTGCCGTCCCATAATGTGCGTTCGTAGAGCAGAGTATCTTCATGTTCGATTTTAACGTAACAGGTGCCCAGGGAAACGGCGTAAAAACTAAATGTATCTATCACAGGTTCTTCTATCGTTTCTTCTTCAAATTCCGGTTCTTGTATTTCAACTCTGGGTTCCTCTTCAACTTTTTCGGATAGCGCGGTCGTATCCATCGCTATAGTATCGGTTTGAATATCTGCCGAGTAATCCGGTTCGATCAGAGTAACATCTTCGCTTGGCGGTTTAAGCAGATACCAACCAATTATAACGATCGCGATGACCGTAATAATCGAGTAGAAAATGATCGATCTGTTGCGCTCTGTCCATGTAAAAACACTTGTGGGTTTTGTGTATTTAGCGCCGGATTTCTGAGAATGGAATTCTTCCAAAGACTCTTTCATCTGAATCTTCGGTTTGATTGATTCGAAAGCATTGTCAAGCAAGCCGTTGAACTCGTCCGATTGAATCCCGACCGCTTCAGCGTAAGCTTTGATGAACAGTTTTACATATACTGGCGGCAGGAACGACCAGTTGCCCTCTTCGATATTGTTCAAGTAAACGTTGTTGATCTTTGTGATCGATCTTATCTGATCGAGGCTGGCTTCGTTGAACTCGCGGGCGTTTCGCAGTTCATCAGCAATGCGCTTTCTGACGTCCGGCGTGCCAATTTCGGGATACTCGCCCATTGTATTGGTAAATTTGTAAGCCGTTTTCATTGAATGGATCTACCGTAGTTAAAAACTCTTTCGCTAACAAACGGGACAGCGGCGGACAAGTTTGTCAGTATGCTTGTCACGTCCATTTGCATCCGCCTCTGGTGAAAATCGCAGGCGTCTGGAATTTCAAAACCCTGTCCACTACAGAAGCTAAACCTGTACATTCTTAAGAAATTCCACTGTTTCCGGAATACCGCCCTGCAATATTATATATCCGTCTATCGGTTCGCGTTCTGTGATTTCGCCGGCGAACGGCGTCAGCATGAATTCTTTTACTTTTTCATGGTCATGGGAATGACCCAAAGCGCAAATCAGCTTTACATAAGCCGCTTCGGGAGTCAAGTTGGCTCCGGGAACGACTCCCAGTTCCATAATGTCCCGCCCCGTGTCGTAAACAAACATCTGTACATAGCCCCAAAGCGTTTCTACGGTCATGTAAATGTGAACTCCATGGGCATGAGCTCTTTTCAAAGACGGATAGAGCGGTTTATTCACATGTCCTAAGCCTGTTCCGGCGATGACTATGCCCTTATAGCCGTTGTCGATAAGAGAATCGATTATATCCGGCTTCATATTTGGATAGTAATAGACAATCGCTACGCGGTCGTCGATGGCTGTATCGATTTCAATCGGTCGTTCGCGGCTGCGTCTTACAAAGTCGTCTTTTATGTACTTGATCTTGCCTTTGTTCACGTAAGCCAGCGGTGTATCGCCGATTGTTCTGAAGGTCGAACGATAGCTTGAGTGCATCTTGCGCACGCGCGTTCCGCGATGAAGCAGGGCGTAAAGGTCCGAAGTCGGACCGAACATGCAGACCATGACTTCGGCAATATCCGAATAGGCTGCGGTCCAGGTCGAATTGATCAAGTTGAGCGCCGCATCGGATGAGGGACGGTCTGAAGAACGCTGAGAACCAACCATCACTATCGGAACCGGAGTTTGTTTAACCATGAACGACAATGCGGCTGCCGTATAGTGCATAGTATCCGTTCCGTGTCCGATTACAATCCCGTCTGCGCCCTTTCCGATCTCTTCCTTGATGGCTTTTGCCGTGCCAATCCAATGTTCGGGCGCAATATTCTCGCTGAATACGCCGTAGAGCTTGTGCGTTTTAAGATTGGCGACGTCCGCCAGTTCAGGCACCGCGCCGTATAATTCTCCCGGCGAAAATGCAGGGATAACGGCTCCCGTTCGATAATCGAGACGGCTGGCGATTGTGCCGCCGGTTCCTAAAAGTGTAACATTCGGTTTCTTAGAGTCGTAAGGGAACTCCTTTTCGGGGATCTGATAGTGTGCTTTTTTATATCCCTTTTCAGAAATATCCTCAATCGTGCGCACATTAATGCCGATATTATACCCGTTTGCGAGTTTCAGAACCAGATGCCGGTCGTCTGCAGTTTCGCTGCGGGGCAGAATGATGCCGGTAAATGTTCCATCCGGAGTATGTACTACAACGTCGCTCCATACCATCACTTGAAAATTCTTCAATGTATCGAGAGCCGCGCCGCGATAACCTTTGTATTTGTCTTCGTCCAATTTATCTCAATGGATTGAATTAAAAATTACTTAATCACATTAGTATAAATAAATTAGAAAGCGAAAGCAATTGAGAAAAAGCAACGGCGACCGCTTATTATAATATCAATAGTAAATAGATTTGTTTTTCAGTAGTGTTAGTCTTAAATGTGAGATTATGCATTTGGGAAGTAAAGATTGATAGCAACAATATTGTTAAATTCTTGATTTGTTTCTGTGTTATCTATCTAATTTAGAATATACTTTCATAGGCAATTCATTAATAATAAACGATGACCAACATGAATTTAAAAGCTTAAATCCTTTGATTTTATTTTTTATCTTCCAAGCTGCGTTTACGATTTTAACGCCTTTATTTTGAAGAACTTCTATCATCGGTATCATGTCCGAATCGCCT
>CAZWOY010000241.1:0-6626 GCA_964635255.1 uncultured bacterium | reverse complement strand
GTATTTTTACTACTTTGTCATCGATCTTTACGCCCTTTAGCAGTTTTCCCAGCAGGGAAGGGGGTGGATCGGGCTTGATCCTGATCTGATATTCCTTTTCTACGTTATGCTTAGGATGCTGCGCTTTATAAGAGAAATCGCCATCGTTCGTTAGAATTATTAAACCGCTGGTATCTTTGTCTAACCTGCCTACAGGGAAAACCCGCAATGGATAATCGATCAAATCCGCAATGCACCCGCCTTTTTCTCTGCCGGGAATCATCGTAGAAACAATTCCAGCGGGTTTATTTAAGATTAAGTAAACTTTTTCTTCGATAACTGATGGATCTACCTTATGTCCGTTTACTTCGATTTCGTTATCATTGCTGACGCCGTACGCCGGATCCCGGACGATTGTACCATCGACCTTTACGGATCCGGATCGAATTATCTGCTCGCTTCGCCTTCTGGAAGCGACGCCGGCAGAAGCAAGGTATTTTGCAAGTCGCAAATTTTTAAAACCGTTTAAATTTTGCTTTCAGGAATTGCTCATGAAGCGAGCTTCGCCACGGAACATGAAAATAAATTTCTTTGGTAGGGCAGGCGTCCCTGCCTGCCAGTGCGCCTTCGCAAGGTTGCGATGGCAGGCAGAGACGCCTGTCCTACCGGTGGAATTTATTATTTTCCCAGGAACTATTATGGATAAACGGATGCAATCCCAAATAGGCATATCAGAATTAGGGCTTCGCACCCTTAGGTTTAGTTTTTATTTTGCAGATGATTGTATTAACTTTTACATAGGCTGATAGGGTATTGCTGCGAGGGCAGATCATCGAACCGATGTTCAAAACATCGGCTGAAAACAAACAAAGGCGGCAGCTTGGAACAGAAGATCATTCGGATACACGACGACCTGAACATAGGCTATTGGAATCGACTTACCGTAAATTCTTATTCTATTTCTTCTTACAATAAGAATAAAATGGAAATCATTGGGAATAAAATTACGCCTTTGCTTTTAGACAGGCTCTTAACGGAAGAGTCCATTGAAACGCCCAACCAGGTTCTCATCGGCGGCTACTGCGATCCCTATCCGCGTATCGAAAAGCGAGAGCGAATTACCAAGCGTTTATTTGAGGTCTTAGCGCAGCACAAGAGTTCATTTATCCTCTTTGCCCGCTCTCATTTAATACTTAGAGATATCGACGTTATCCGGGAACTAGACGAAATAGCTAAAATTACCATCGGCGTCCGCATTCCGGTTTTCTCACAGCCGAAGTTAAGTAAAATCGAACCCGGAGGAACCATGCTGCGGAGAAGAAAAGAATTAATCGAACGTTTGCAACGGGATGGCATTTTCCCCGGTATTGTTGTATTTCCGCTCATTGAGGATTTAAACGGCACGACTAAGGAATTGGAAAAGATATTTAAGTGGTCCTATGATCACGGCATAAAATTCGTCTTTTTTCCTGAATCCGTAGATTTTATCAATCGGAACGAAGAACCGCCTTCAGTTACTTCCGCCAGGGACTTAAAAACTGCTTTTTCAAATCCTAAAAAAACCGATCGTTTGTTTCGCACAATTTTGGAACTCTCCTTAAAATACCGAATAAGACTGCTTCCTATCAGGTTTTATCCCCCAGACGTCAGAAAAGAAAACTTCTGGATCGCGGAACGGTTAGGAGAATATGCTTATTATAGCAGTCTGCTGCGAAAACCGTATCGGGAATTTCATTCGGCGGCAAAAACAATTAACTTTTTTGATGGCGATATTCGCAACATCATAAAATACGGAGAGCTTTTAGATCAGGAATGGCTGCTCGATTCCGTCAAACCGCTTATGCAAGACATGTTAGAGGGAAAATGGATTCTACCGGATTACAATTGGGACTGGATTAATGAGCTCCTCGAAAACGCCTGAGAAAGAAGAGGTTCTCGCAATAAAATCCATCCGGCATGGCGAAACCTCGCGTATCGTAACCATGTTTGGGAAAACGCACGGCAAATTTGCCGTTATCGCTAAGGGAGCGAGGCGCAGCAAAGGCGGAACCGGACTGGGAAGCCTTTCGCCGCCGAGCCTGATCGAAGCGATCGTGTATCATAAACAGTCGCGCAGCGTTCAAACGCTTGGACAGGTATCGCTGATCGACAGTTTTTCCACTATTAAAACCGATTACGACTCGACAATCTATTCATCCGTAATATTGCAGTATCTTTTTCGCGCTTTCATCGACAACGATCCTCATGAAGACGTGTTCTACGCATCGGTCAAAGCGCTGTCCAAATTAGAGACCAAAGAAGAAGAACCGCTTTGGGCGCTGTGGCTGTTTCAATTGGACCTGATACGCTTCAGCGGTTTCGGAATCGATCCTTTCACCTGTCCGTTTTGCGGCGTTCAGGACTCTAAAATTGACTTAAAAAATAGGCTGCTGCTTGAAGAAGGCGCTTTTTGCTGCAGTTCTTGCACTCCTGCAAATGGGAATAATCTCGTTTTCAGCGGCGAATCGGTTCAAATTATACGCAGACTAATGCAAAATAATATGCACGGATTAAGAAATTTGAGGATAAGTCCTCACGCCAAACTTGAAATTACGCATAATCTTAATCAATATTTAAAGTATCATATTCCCTCAATTGGGAAAATGAGCGCGCTTGAAATGTTAGAAAGGTTGTAACATCTGAAAAAGCGCACAAGTAGAAAATTTGTCAACGAAATTCTGGCTGCAAATGTTCACAGTTGCCAGCCAATTTAAGCTAAATAGGTGTTTCCATGCAGAAATCCAAAATTCAGTCTTTCGCAATTTTTCTTGTTTTCCTGTTTGCCGCCGTCTTATCTGCCCAAACGAACGTCCGGGGCCCAGTCAGCGGAGTTTGGACACAGGAAGGAAGTCCATACGTTGCTGTCGATGATATTCAGATCGCAAATGAAGATACATTGATCATTGAATCGGGGGTCCAGGTTCATTTCAGCGAAGATTTAGATTTTACAATTTACGGACATATTGAAGCCCATGGCAGTGAAGAAGATTCGGTGTTCTTTCGTCCGATCCCCGGAGAAGAGGGATGGGATGGAATGAGAATAATCGAACCCGACAGTTGTGTTTTCAATTACTGTGTATTTATGGGCGGCGCTCGAGGCCAGGGCGGAGGCGAATTCGATCCCAATTCTGCCGGTGGAAACATTTTTATTGCCGAAGGAACGGTCTTTCTAAGCAATTGTCGCGTATCGCAAGGGCGCGCGGCAGGTATCGGAGGCGGAATCGCAATTTGGGAAGCGACTCCGGTCATCAGCAATTGTCTGATAAACGAGAACTATTCTCATTTTGTCGGCGGCGGGGTCGCTATATTTAGAATGGCAAACTTCTCAATGCAAAATTGCAGTTTTATCGAAAATATTGCCGTAGAAGCAGGCGGCGGCGCCTTCATCGGCGACCACTCAAATCCAGTGATGGAGAGCTGCGATTTTATCGATAACAGTGTGAATGGCAGAAATGGAGGCGGCGGAGCCGTTTATATCAATCAGCAGTCGAATCCGATTATTCTCGACTGTAGCTTTATCCGAAACACTACCACCGGCGAAGGTTCCGACGGCGGAGCTATCGCAGTCCGCAACGCGTCCAGTCCGCGAATTGGCAGTAGTTATTTCGAGGAAAATGAGAGCTCCGATTCAGGGGGCTGCATGTATCTTCGCGGTGAAGGCGCCGATCCGATTGTGGAACACTGCACTTTCGTCAGAAATACGATCACCGGCGGAGACCGCACCGGCGGAGCCATTTATATTCGGGAAGGTTCGGGAGCTGAAGTCAGGTATAATCGCTTCTTCAATAATGTCGCCGACTACGGCGGCGCTCTGCATGTAAAAGAACCGCCTGAATGCAGAATCCACCATAATCTGTTCAAAGGCAACGGTTCGCGGGAAGGCGGCGGCGCTATTTCGACGTCCGACGACCTCGGCGATGAACCTCTGGTGATAGTAAACTGCACCTTTGTAAACCAGACTTTCACCGGACTCGATCCCGTACCGCTCACCGCCAATCCGTTAGGTGAATCGAGGATCCTGTTTTCAAGCTGCATAATCTGGGACGCACAGCCGCAATTCAACGAACCGGAATTAATTTCCGTCGAATTCTCGCAAATCTTTGAAGGATTCGAAGGCGAAGGAAATTCTGAAGAATTTCCGATGTTTTTCAAGCATGATTCAACCTGGTTCGTTCTAAACGGCGAATCTCCCTGCATCGATACAGGAAATCCCGACCTCCCCAACGATCCGGACGATACTCAAAATGACCGCGGTTGGATGTATTTTCCCCAGAATGCATTAGAAGGACTTGAAGCCGATACTCTCGTCTCCGAATTGACCGTTGTTGACCGCGATACAGTTGTTCTCAGGTTTGAAAATCAGACCGAAGCTCCTCTATTTCTGTCGCCGATGGACTTTTTCTGCGAAGGAATTCGCGATGCCTTCATCGACGTTACCGACCTGATCGGCGATGGCGAGATCCACGGCGCCGCTTATACTTCCAGGGGATTTGTTCTGTCCGGCGGCAATAACGGCAGGCAACCGAACAAAATATATCATCTGGACGATAATTTTAACTTGCGCGGCCATTTCGACCAGCCTGGAGAACCCGGTGGAATAGGCTTCATCGGGCTCGCTTCCGACAACGATCAGATCGTTTACGGCGGCAATAATCAGGAGGTGATCGAGTTCACCGCCAATGGAGAATTGGGGGAAACTTACGAGGTTCAATTCGCCGCAAATCCGCGCCTACGCTACATAAAGTACCTTGCAGCCGATTTCTCTAACGAATTCGGATTAGCGGAATTCTATTTAGCCGGCGATGAAGGCTTTATAATGCATACCGATGGCGACTTCTGGGAAATAGACCGATTCTTTGCCGGCGACTCAATTCGCGGGATCGGGAAAAAACAAAACTCCAAAGCGCTGTATGTAATCACCGAGTTAGAAAACGGAATCAATCTTCTTAACCTTATCCTGCCTGAAACTCAAGAGATTATTCCGCTTTACGAAATCAGAACGCCTGACAACTACCGAATCGGCGGGATAGAAGTTACACAGAACTTCGAAGAAGGTTATGGCAGCCTGGTCGGTATTTTCAAGGGCGAGGGCGACGACGGCGACAAGCTGTTTATCGAGAAGCTCTACACCTCATGGCTTGTTATTGTCCCGGAACTAAAACAGGTCCTGCCCGGTGAAACTGTAGAGTGGGAAATTGTTTTCGCCGGAGATCAAATGCAGCCCAGCGTTTATAATTCATCATTCACGCTCATGGTGAATGGCGTCGGTGAGGATTGTAATGTTTATGCACAAATGGACCTAAGACCTGAAAGCGCGCAGACTGAAGAAACAACCCCGGCGTCGAGTTTTTCGCTAAGTCCGGTTTACCCAAATCCTTTCAATTCGACAGGCAGCTTTCACTATAATCTTCCGGTCGGAGGCAGAGTCTTAGCTAATCTGTACGATTTGGAAGGTCGATTAGTAAAGCGGCTAACCGACGAAAATATGCGAGCCGGAGTTCATGTCGGATCGATCGACGGGAGATTTTTACCTTCGGGCAATTACATTTTGAAACTGCGCACAAACAATCAAACGCTCGCCCAACCTGTAGTTTTGATAAAATAGATGCAGACAATACACAAAATACTGTTCTTTAGCTTCGCAGCGCTCTTTTTGTTTGAGAGCTGCGGAGGAGGAGGCGGTGGCGGAGGAGGCGTCGGACCGAATCCGCCCGATACTTCAATCGTCGGTGACTTTACCTTCGTACCCAGCGGCGAATTTAGAATGGGCAGCAATGTCCAGCCCTATGAATCCGATGAGACGCCTCTGCACACGGTAATGCTGAGTCCTTATTATATTAGTCTTTATGAAGTTACTAACGAAGAGTATTCCGCTTTTCTTAACGATACATCCGGAGGAGCCGAACATTGGGATGACCGGATGGAAATCATTATGGAAGGCGTCAGATACCGGGCAGAAATCGGATTGGGAAAATATCCCGTCAGATATGTAACCTGGGATGATGCGAAGGCTTATGCTGAGTTTATAGGCGGTCGTTTACCCACTGAAGCGGAGTGGGAAAAAGCCGCTCGAGGCTCGCAGGATACAAGAATTTTCCCCTGGGGAAACCGGATTTTCAGCGGACAGGCGAATTATTATAATACTTCCGGCTTATGGGAGGTAGGAACGGCAACCGGCAGATCGCCCTACGGATGCTACGACATGGCGGGTAATTTATGGGAGTGGACTGCTGATTGGTACGATCAGTATTATTATCAGGATTCGCCCTACAAAGATCCCCAAGGTCCCCAGACAGGCACGCTGAAAGTAATTCGAGGGGGCGGCTATATGGAGCAGGATTATTTAAAACTCCGATGCTCCGACAGGTTTTATACCGTCCCTGAGGGCCGATTTCCCGATTTAGGCTTCAGATGCGTAATCGATTCGGCAGATTTTGAAAACAGGCGGCAGTAATATCGGTTAGCGCGCGCAAGGGTAAAAAATCAGCAATTTTCATATTCCATTGCGAAGTTCGTTTCATGAACAATTCCTGTACTAAGATGCTTTATATGCAAAAAGTCAAACTGTGAATCAAAGCCGGCTTGCCTTGTCATTCCTGCCTTCGCAG
>CAZWOY010000240.1:0-6626 GCA_964635255.1 uncultured bacterium | reverse complement strand
GGATTCCAGCTTTCGCTGGAATGACTGCGTACGGAACGTTATTTTCCCAGGAATTCCTATTCCAGCCGCTTTCTTTCCCCGCGCGCCTCAAAAGTAACGTACAGCACCGGAATTGCAAACAATGTCAAACCCGCCGAAACGATTAATCCACCTATGGCAACGATCGCCATCGGGCTGCGCATCTCGCCTGCCGCGCCGAAACCTAAAGCCAATGGCAGCATGCCTAACGCCGTTGCGAGGGTACTCATTATAATCGGTCTGAGCCTCACCGGACAGGCTTCAAGTACAGCGTCTTTTAAGCTCCGGCCTTCATTCCGCAAACGGACGGAATATTCGATTAATAGAATTCCGTTGTTAACTACAATCCCGACCAGCATCACAAACGACATCATCGAGATCATCGAGATTGTCTTACCCGTCATCACCAACGCCATTGAAACGCCGATCAAAGCCAACGGCAGCGTCATCATAATGATAAGCGGGAAACGATAGCTCTCAAGGATCGCCGCCATAAGCATGTATGTCAAAATTATCGCCAAAACCAGCGCTTGAAGCAAACTTGAGAATGATTCCGCCATCATTTCCGCCTCGCCGCCGAAGTAAACGGTAACTCCCTGCGGCAATTTGGGGCTCGGACGAGCCGTCAAGCTGCTCATACCGGAAAGAATGTCTTTAATCTGCTGACTTGGGGGAATCGAAGGCAGGTTGAGCGAATCTGTAATCGCCTTTTGCAAGCCTCCCATCGTCCCGCTTCCGACATTTGCAGAAATGGTGACCATTCGCTGTTTGTTCTTGCGGGTTATCTTTGCCGGTCCTGAACCTATCTCAATCTCAGCCACGTCTTTGAGCGGTACGAATCCTTTACGCAAAGGCAGAAGCAAGTCGCCGATCTTATCGACGCGATTCCTGTCTTCTTCCCTCAGCCGGACTCTAACGTCATATTCCTCGCCCTCCTCGCGGAATCGAGTCGCCACCATGCCCTCGAACTGCGTTCTTAGCAGCATTGCCACATCCTGAACAGTCCCCCCGCGATCAAACAAGCGCGCTCGATCCGGTTCAACGACTATTTCAGGTTTCCCGGTTTGCCAGTCGCTGCGGACGTCGATGGCTAATCCCGTAGAGTGGACAATCTGGATGGTTTTCTCTGACGCCTTTACCAGATCATCCATTTTTTCTCCCTGCAGTTGAAGCTCGATATCCGCTCCTTGACCGCCCCCACCAAATTGCGACACCTCTTGAATTATGAGCTTGGCAGCCGGAATATCGGCAATTCTCTGCCTCAACTGCTTGACTACTTCCGAAGTAGGCGGATAACCGCCCTCTTCAGCATCTTTCAATTCGACGAGAACGGAGCCGTACTGAACTCCCTGACCGCCGCCCAAACCGGCGGACTGGTTCTTTCCAAGCGAAGTGTAAATTGTCCTCACTTCAGGGAACCGGGCAAGTTCGGTCTCCACACGCTTGAGAACCTTGTTTGTTTCTTCCAGTCTGGTTCCGGCGGGCATCTCAAGCTCAACCCGCATCGTTCGTTCATCATATTTCGGGAAAAATTCACTGCCGATAAAGCGGAACAGGAATAAACCGAAGATAAAAAATAGCGTAACTCCCAACAGAACGAGAAACCTATGATTTATCGCCCATTTTAGTCCTGTGCGATAGTCTTTTGCCAATTCATTGTACCATCGATCCCAGAACCGGCTGAATTTACCGACCAACCCCAGTCTTTCGGCGAGCGCCATTAATAACACAACGCCGATAAAAATATAAGTAACGGTAGGACCTATATAGAACCAGACTGCAGCCAAAGTCAGCAAAGCGACCAGAACGTATATGCCCTTTTTCAAGGGACGCGACGACATCATCGGCGTCAATGTGAAACTGATCAGCAGGCTGAAAATGGTCGCAAATGCCACTGTCAATCCAAACTGGCGGAAGATAGGTCCAATCATGCCCTGCATAAACGCCATCGGCGTAAATACGACAATATTGGTCAGCGTCGCCGCTGAAACCGCCAGCGCAATGCCGGCCGTACCCTTGGAAGCCGCTTCTCTGCTGTCCATCCCCTGCCCTTCAAGACGCTGGATGTTTTCCAGCACGACGATTGCGTTAACCACTAAAATTCCAACCGAAACCGCCAGTCCCATCAGGCTCATCATGTTCAGCGTAAATCCGGCGGCGTTTATGAGCGTGAAAGTTGCGATAATGCTGATCGGCATTGTTAACGCCGCGATGATCGTTCCACGCCAATTATGGAGGAAGAGGAATAAAATGAACGCGGTAAAGAGAATTCCCATGACGAGGTTATTGAAAACGTCTTTAACAGCCTTTTCAATGAATTGGCTGTTATCGCGGGCAATTTTCACCTCTACGCCTTCGGGGAGATTTCCTTCCAGCTTTTCCAGGGTCCGGCGTACGGCTTTACCAACTTGAACTGTGTTGGCGTCGGATTGTTTAATTAAATCGAGTCCGATGGACGGCTTACCGTTAAACCTCGCCAACTCGCGCTGTTCTGCAAATGTGTCCTTCACTTTGGCGATACGGTCGATTCTGATTTCGCCCATCGGCGACTGGATTCGCGCAGCGGCAATTTCATCGATGGCGGGAAACTCGCCGGACATCCTGAGCGTATATTCACGCCGGCCCCTCTCTATTCGTCCCGCCGGCAGGTTCATGTTTTCCTGTCCCAGCCCCATGACCGCCTGCATTGGGCTGACGCCATAAGCGCGCATCTTCTCAACGGAAAGAGCGATTTCAATCTCGCGCTCCTCCTCGCCGATCACATCCACGTTCGCCAGTCCCGGAATTTTACCCAGTTCGGTTTTTATGGTTTTATCGACGATCTCATTCAACTCGAACAGCGAGTAGGGTCCCGTAACCGAGAGATTGATAATCGCCATCGCTCCCATTTCGAATTTCTGAACGACCGGATCTTCCATATCGTCCGGCAGTTCTCGGCGAATGGCGTCGATTTTATCCTTTACGTCGATAGCTCCGATATCGACGTCCTGACCAAGCTGAAGTTCGATGAACATCAAACTGTAGCCTTCCTGAGCCGTCGAGTAAAGGTTTTTAAGCCCGCTGACGCCGCTGATCTCCTCCTCCATCGGCTCGTTGATCAGCGTCTCAATCTCTTCAGGTCCTGCGCCGGGATAAACCGTTACGACTGAGATAAACGGAAAATCTATCCGCGGCATAATGTCGATTCCCAGCCGGAAATAGCTGAATAATCCGATAACGACAAAAGCCATAATGACCATTGTCATCAATACAGGACGTTTAATCGATATATTTGCTAAAAACATTGTTTTCTAAGTTTGATCGTTTTCTGAAGGCGCTCGCTCAACCGCGGCTGCTATTTTTCTTCCATAATTTTTACTTTCACGCCGTCTTCGATATTTTGATGTCCGTAAACCGCAACAACATCGCCCGCCTTAACGCCCGCTAAAATCTCGATATTTTCCTCGCCTCTAACACCGGTATCGACTTGTTGGAGTTTGGCGTGATTGTCTTTTATAAGCGCGACGTGGTATTCGCCGCCGCGCTCGATCAATGCATCGAACGGAATCATCAGAACATTGTCGCGATCGGCGACTAAAACATCCATTGCAACCATCGATCCCGGATATAACCCAACCACATTTTCGATTTCCGCATACCCCCGGTACATCCTGGTAAATGGTTTGGTCAGATAACTGACTTCGGTAATCCTGCCATTTACAGTCTTGCCGTTTTCCAGGAATACTTCGACCTCCTGGTTAATCCGTAAATCATCCCGGTCGTCCTGAGGAATTTCAAAATCAATCTCCAACTTTTTATCATCCATGAGAATAACCGCCGGATCGCCGGGGTGCGCTAAATCGCCTGATTCGAGATCGACTCGCGCCACTTTGCCTGAGCGGGGAGCTAACAGGTGTACCGCCTGCCTCGCCGTCTTATAGTTTTCCACAGCCACTTCGTATTGAAGTTTAATTCCATCCAGCGCCTGTTGACTTACCGCGCCTTCTTTATGCAAAGCCTTTAGGCGGTTATAATCTTTCTCCATCTGCTCCATAGCCAATCGAGCCTGAATCACCGACGATTGACTCGCAGTAGTGTCGAACTTTACTAAAACCTGATCTTTTTTTACATAATCGCCGACTTTAACCAGCACATCCGAAACCTGCTCCATCAATTTCGCAGAGACAGTCGTCTGCCGGACTGCTTTGACGTCGCCATAATATCTGTTAGTCTTCGAAACTTTGCCGTAAGCGGCTTTAGCGGCGAGTATCGGAACTCCATCCCGCTGCTGTATATTTTTAATGCTTAAAACTTCCTCTTCCTGCCGGCTGCGGGCAATGCCTAACACAAGAAAGACTATGACCGCGCCCGTCACGATTACGCCGATTATCTTTTTCATGCTATTCTCCTATGTCTTCCATTTTCATTCCCTGCCCTAATGCGCGATCGTAAGCCGCGCGAGCATTCAGCAAATCGTATTTTGCTTTCAACACGTTTACTTTGCTGCTGTTAAGTTGAAGCTGAGCGTCGAGCCGTTCTATCTGCGTCCCGACGCCTTCCCGGTAGCGCACTTCGGCGATTCTGTCTCCTTTTTCCGCCTCCGCCAAAGTCTGCCGGGCGGCTTCGAGTTGCTCTTCGGCTTTCTTAAAATTACTCAGCGCTTCAGCAATCTGCACTTTAACGCCTTTTTCCAGATAGGCGCGCTGGCGAAGGGCGGCGCGCTTATTTACTAAAGCCGTCTGCGCCCGGTTGTGAGACGCAAAGCCGTCGAAAAGCGGCATCGATATGGACAGCGTGCCGCTGAAGCCGTCGAGGAACTCATATTTTGTGAATTTAAAATCTTCCTCAGAAACCATCGTGCGGTAGTTGAAATTAACGAAAACGTTGGGCCAAAGGCTGCTGCGCTTTTCGACAATATAATTGCCTTCATACAACTCAGCCTGTAAGCCGAGTTGATTGAATTCAGACCTTAATTGCATCGCAACATCGACTGATTTATCGTAATCCAGTGGATCGGTTACCGCCTGGTCGAGGGATCCCACAAGTTCGACGTCCTGATCGACGTCGACGCCGATCATCAGTTTTAGTCCTTTATAGGCAATTTCCTGAGACGCTTCGGCTTCGGCAACCTGTGGACGAACGTTTGCCACTCCCACCCGAGCGCGTATCAGATCGTATTCACTTACCATTCCCTGCTCATGCAGGTTTTGAACCTGTTCATAATGTCTTTCGGCTTGAGCTAAAGCTTCTCGCGAAACGCTCAGAAATTCATCAGCCAATAATGCGCCATAGAAAGCGCCGACAAGCGACTGCCTCAACTCCTCTTTGGTCACTCTCAATCCATGACGGCTGATCTTTTTATAAAGTTTTGCCAGTTTAATGGCGATCCCGACTTTCCCCGCCAGCCAGACCGGTTGATTCAATTCTACCGTTCCGATAGCCGTGTTTTCCGCGCCTTGTTTGATTCTGATCCGAATCTCTTCCGGCGCGCCTGTGAATGCCGGCGGCAGGATCATGATCGATTCAGGAATCTTGAAATAGTGCTGGAAGACGCCGGATGCGTTTACCGTCGGCATAGCATTCGAATAGGCTTCGCCGACCTGTAAATCCGCTCTTTCGATCTCATCCTGCGCCGCGGCGATATCCTCGCTTTTTTCCAGCGCCATCTCCAGCGCCGCATCCCAATCGAGCTTTAGACTCTCAGCGCTTGAAAACCGGAATAAGGCAAATATTGCAAAAAGTAAAAGGTATATCTTATTTAGCATTTTCGGCCGCACCTTTGCTTGTAAAAAAACTCTTTTTGGAAATCCATATTTTATGTTTTATTTTGTGATTTGTCAACTTCAAACAATCCATGATCGAACAACTGAAAAATTGCATCGATTCTCTTTTCCTTCGACAGCGACTCCTTCTCTTCAGAAAAAATCTGACTGAAAATTGGAATGAACAATTTCGGACCTACTGTCAGACTGACAATCAGGATAAAAACTTGAACCGGGTCTTTAATTTTGATTTGTCCCGATTCGATAAATTCTTTAATCCTCGTTTTCAGGCGGATCGAGGTTTCCATTTCTTCAAAAATTTTTCCGATCATCAGTTCGCCGTCCAAAATATTATGTGCGAGCAGTCTTACCCAGTTCGGATTTTCTTCCGACATTTCATTGTGCAGGTTTATATAAGCATAAAGATATTCTCGCGCGTTCGAAATGCCGGCGAGCTTTTGCTTAAATCGGTCGCCATACTTGAGCAGCATATTTTTTACCACCTCGAAGTAAAGCTGGTCTTTGCTCGTGAAGTAGTAATTCAGCATCGCCTTATTTATGTCCGCCCGATCCGCAATAGCCTGCATCCGCGCCCCGGCTTTGCCTTTGGTAGAAAACTCTTCATAGGCAGCCGCTAAAATTCTGTCTTTTACGTCCTCAGCCATTTTTGAATTTTTGTTTTACGAATTCACGCCCTCGCACCAACGCTACGGAACATGAAAAAAGTAGGTCGAACACTCTTGTTCGACATTTGCCCAAGGGCGTTCATTCCAGATTTTGCTGAAATGACCGCTTAAGGAACGCCATTTTTTGGACGTCAGGCGTCCTCACCTCAAGACATTTAATGATATTTTGGACGTCAGGCGT
>CAZWOY010000239.1:0-6632 GCA_964635255.1 uncultured bacterium | reverse complement strand
GCTCCCGCGTGGGAACGAGTTTTTGTAATGTGTACACTATTTATTACACATGGTAATATTACACATTTTGGAGATTATCGATAAATTGAACCAATAGAATGCATGATTACACAATCAAAAACTACTTGATTATGAATGCATTGGCAAACTAAATTGCTTTTGTAAAATACATTTTTATATTACAAAGATTGCAAGGATTGGCAAAAGCGTAAATACCACGCTTGCGCTATAAGCGCCTTGAACAGAAAAACCATTTTTAGGAGCCGGACATGAACATCCCCTCAGAGGTTTCCCATAGCATGACGAAAAAAGAAATAATTGAAAAACATGCCGAATTGCTGGATGCATTTAAGAAAAAAGTCAAGGAAGCTGAAGAAGCTAAGAAATTAGCCAGCGAGGCTGAAAAGCACAGCAAATCAACTGCGGTTAAGCTTTCGAAAGAGGCTACGGTCGCCAGCGTCGTTGAAAATGTCGGCGGGCTGCGGATTCAAATCGGCAAAACGCTGAACGATCTGACAGAAAAAATGAACGAGCAGGCTGAGAAGCTGGTTTCCCTAAACACCGCCATCGAAACTCAGGAAAAACGCCTTGCCGAATTGCACGATATCGAAGCGGCTTCCGATTCCCTTTCCAAAATCGTTGAAGCTTATGAAGAGCGAAAGACCGTGATGGAAGATGAATATTCCAAGAAAATGAAGGAACTCGAGGAAGAATATCATGAGAAATTGAAGAAACAGGAAGCTGAAAGTGGCGCTAAGCTGGAAGCGCTCAACAATGAAATCGAAACGACGCGCTCTAAATGGAAAGAAGAGAAGGACATTAAACTGAAAGAGCGCGAGCGCGAGGAAGCCGAATATAAATACGACCGAGATCGAAGCCGGAAAATTGAGGAAGACGAATATCAGGAAAAACGCGCCGCTTTGGACAAGGAACTGAAAGAACTAAAAGAGACGCGCGAGAAAGAATTAGACGAGCGTGAAAAAGAGATCGGAAAGCGTGAAACTGAGTTGAAAGATCTCAGAAAGGAAGTTGACGGATTTGCCGTCAAACTGGAAAAAGCGGTCCAAGAAGCTGAAGAAAAAACAGCGGCGAAATTCAAATCAGAATTAGACCAGAAGCTCGAATCTAAAAAAATCGAGCATGAATGGGAGATAAAAGTCTTCGAGGAGCGCATCAAGCACTTGGAAGCGACTATCGCCTCCCAAAACGAGAAAATTGCCGAGCTTAAGAAGGATCTAAATACAGCCCATACCCAAGTTGAAAATATCGCAAACAGAGCGGTTGAAGGAGCGTCGCTGAACAAAGCCTTTCAATCCGTAAATGAAATCGCTCTTGAACAGGCGCGTAAACCGGAGGGCCGGGAAGAAAAGAATAGATAAAACTTTGCTCTCATTTTCATGGAGAATTGTGGGGGAGGTTTTTTCCGGAGAATAGAATCCTGGAATTATCACATTAAGTGCGCGCTTCAGCGCGCATGAGGCGCTCGATACGCGCTAAAGCGCGCACTCAATGCGATTAAACCGGCTTTTCAGGTTATGCGACGCCAAAACGCTTTCATCGTGCGGAATCACAAACATAGTTACCATTCAAACCGGACGCCGCCTACAAAAAAGAACCTGAATTGATAAACCGTATCGATCTCGCCGTTATCCGCGTGGATATAATTGGCTGCGTTTTTTCTGTCTAAAAGATTTTCTATCTCAAGGAAAATTACCATTGCATTTTTTCCAAAGTAGTATTTACTGTCCAAACGTATATCCCAGCGGCTGTAGTGCGGATAGCGCGCGCTGTTCTCTTCGCTGGAATCCTCCCAGCGATAATCCAGCCGGGGTCCCTCCCTTGTCCATATTTGCGGAGTGTACGGTCGTCCTGAAACATACCTGTATTTCGTTGAGAATATAACCTCATCTCCGGAGATTGGAAGTGTGTTCGCCCACAATCCATACCATTTTCGTTGAAATTTCCTTGCCGGCAAACCGCTGATTTTATATCCCAGGACTAAAGTTCCGACATGTCTGAAATCAAAATTCGCCGGGAAACGCTCGCCGGCGGCTTTAATTTCCGATTTTCCGTAAGAGTAGGAAAGCGTTCCATACCAATTGCCCGCTAATTTCTGCTGAACGAAAAATTCCGCTCCCCAGGCTTCTTTTCGCCCTATTGCGAATGATTGAAACGACCTTGCAACCAAATCTTTTTCCCGATTCAGCCAGTTTTCAGAAACGGGCAAATCCCGGTAAAATTTATAATACCCCTCCAGACTTAGCTGCGTAGAAGGGGTGATCAGCCAGTTTATTCCAGCGACGCAATGGTCTGAACGGGAGTGCGGCAAATCGCGGTTTCTTTCATCGATGGTGTATGTTACCAAAGATTGAGATTGATAATAGTGTCCGTAAGACAGCGACGCTGTCCAATTAGTTTGAAAATTCCATTTAAGCGATAAGCGCGGGGCGATCGTTTGTTCTTTAGAGTACTGAAACCCATCAAGCCTGATCCCGCCGGTAAACGCGAAGTTGTTTACGGGGCGCCACCGGTACTGCAGGAAGGAACCGTATTTGAGCGATGTAGTCTTTTTATTTACTATAAGTTCCGGATGGACGATAACCTTATCCGGGAAAGAATCATCGTTGAAATCATAAGCAGTAGTATCCGGTTCCAGCCACGTATCATAGGAAAACGAAACCGGTTTAACAGTAATTCCGACGCTTAGTTCATCGACGCTGCGCACCTTGTTTTTCCAGGTTAAATGAATCTGGTCGTTTGTTTCCGTGCTGCGCGTCCGGTAAAACAATCTTTTGTTGGTTAGGGCGCCGGATCGTGTCGTATCGTCCTGAGGATAGTATTTTTCAACCTCATAAACGTCGTAGCTGTAATATGCTTCGCTTCTGCCGACAACTATTTCAGTAAAACCAAATTTCGATGCGGCGCGGGCCCTGCCGCCCAATGCGAAAGTATATCCTTTGACGATCACTGATTCGGCGCCTCTTGACCAGGCGTCTTCCTCCTCAGCGTCAACGGATGCATGATCGTTTGCATATAATCCGATTAGCGAGATATTCGTTCTTGGGTTTAGATTCGTTCCGATTTTAAATTGCGAATCCCAGTAGTGAGGTATGGCGGTTAAGCCGATGGGACCCTTTATCAGGTCTAAATAACTTTTACGCGCAGAAAATAAAAACGAAGTTTCCTCCGTTCCGGGAATACCGCCTTCAACGTTCAATCCGGCTCCAGCCATCGATAACTCCACCTGTCCGCTGAAAAGTTCGGGGTCGCCTTCTCTGAGTTCGATATCAAGCACACTCGACAGCTTGTCCCCATAGCGGGCAGAAAAACCGCCGGAAGAAAATGCAGCCTCCTCTAAGAATTCGGAATTAATAGCGGAAATCGGACCGCCTGATGATGACTGCTCCGGGAAATGATTAATATTATCGATTTCCAGCCCGTCGAGCCGCGTCAGGTTTTCATTTGGACTGCCGCCGCGGACGATGATTTCGTTGGTTTGATCGTTCCGGCTGTAAACGCCCGGCAGAGCCTGCAGCGATCGCTGCACGTCTTCGGCGGCTCCCGGGGCGCGCCGGATTTCTTCATAGGTAAACGACCGGCTTGATAAAGGCATATTTGGAACCGGCTGGAAAAATCCGCTTTTTACTTCGACCTCTTCTCTTTCGATCATCGACGGCTGCAGTCTGAATTCCAAATCCACCGTTCTGCCGGGCAGCACAGATATTTCGCTGCGCGTTTCGATTTTATATCCCAGAGCGCTGGCTTGCAAATGGTATGTTCCCGGTTCTATTCCGGTTATATTGAAATTGCCGTCAAGATCGGTTGCAGCTCCAAAATCTGTGCCCAATACGATGACATTTGCATCTGCTATCGGTTCAAAACTAACTGCATCGACGACTCTGCCGCGTATAGCGCTGGTTTCAATTTCAGCGAAAACTGCCTTGCCGGCAATCAGGCAGCATAAAATTAATGTGGATATTCTTGCCATTTTCCTTGAAACAATTTTTATTACTACTATGTGCATTAAATAGTGTACGCACTCCTTGAGGCGCATAAACCAGAACTCGTTCCCAACCAAAACTCGTTCACAACCAAAACTCGTTCCCAACCAAAACTCGTTCCCAACCAAAACTCGTTCCCACGCTCCAGCGTGGGAATGCATATCGGCCTTATATAGTAAAGTATGCATTCCCACGCGGGAGCGTGGGAACGAGCCGGTAAAACCGCCGAATGCCCGCCAAATAAATATACGCCTCCCCCGCCGCCGTTATCTGTCTCATTTTCGCGGATAACGCAGTTATCAATAAATACATCCGCATTGAACGCAGCAATACCGCCGCCGTAATCATAAGCGGCGTTCCACTGGACTTTGCAAAATTGGACTGCAGCCGTAGCGTTTTCGCGAACGCTTACGCCGCCGCCATAGTCTCCCAAACCATGCTGAATGGTCAACCCATCGATAACGGCTTCAGAATTTCCGCGAGCCTCGACTCGAAAACAGGGAGCGTCATGACGACCATCTACGACTGTAGAATCGATGTAAGCCCGGTTGCCGGTGACAAAGCGGTAGCTGGCGATCGTAATCGGGGGCGTTAACACGAGGTTTTCCCAATATACGCCAGGCGCGATTAAAACTGTGTCGCCAAACTGTGAACCATCTAAGGCGGCCTGAATCGATTCGTACTCATCAGGTACGTTTCTGATCGTTCCGAATGCATTTAAGCATAAAAACAAAATCGTCAAAAATGCAAATAAAGATTTCACGGCATTCCTTCTCCGATTGCATGTTGTTCGCAAATCCAACATTTGTTATAATATGGTCATGAAGATTCCATTAGTCAATCCAGAGCGATATTTTCATCGATCTGGCTAAGAACAAATTTAGTTTTTAACGAGAAGCAAGATGTATCCATTAATCGATACCCACACTCATATCGAAGATCCTGTATTCGATCCAGACAGGAAAGCTGTGCTTCTTCGAGCGGAAAAGAAGGGAGTCATCGCACTCGCAGCGGTTTCGGAAACGCTTGAGGACGCTAAAAAAATATTGGAGTTAAACGCCGCACACCCTCAAATCTTACCTGCTTTAGGATTATATCCAACAATCCTGGACATTGAACAGTCCGAAAAGATGATAGAACTAATTAGAAACAACCATTCCAGGATCGCCGCTATAGGGGAGGTGGGACTTGACTATTGGAAGGTAAAAGAAGAACATAATAGAGCTGTTCAAAAAGAAATTTTTAAATCGTACATCGACCTTTCACTTGAGCTTGATTTGCCTCTGAACATACATTCGCGTTCTGCAGGACGGCATGTGATAGATTTGCTTCTTGACGGCGGCGCTCTAAGAGTTCAGTTGCACGCTTTCGACGGCAAGGCTTCGATAGCTATGCCTGCAATTGAAGCGGGGTATTTTTTTTCGATCCCTTCATCGATAATTAGATCGCGGCAAAAGCAAAAACTGGTAAAAAAAATGCCGTTGGAAAAGCTCTTGCTTGAAACAGACAGCCCTGTGTTATCTCCGGAGCCCGGCGCAAGAAATGAACCGGCGAACATAACCGTTGCATTGGGGTATATTGCCGAATTAAAAGGGGTTTCAGAGGCTGAGCTAAGACAAGTTATACATGAGAATTTCATAAAATTATATGGGATTGAGTGCATCATGTCTATAAATCAAAACCCGAAATTGTCTAATGCGTCTCAAAATATTATAAAATAAAGATATATTAAATTACACTTTCTATTTAAATATGTTTGATTTAACTTGACTTTCATATCGTATATCATTATAATTCATCAAACAAATTTTAGAATAGGAGAAAAAATGCCTGAAAAAACCCCTTTACAAGCTTTGAAAGAAGCAAGAGACGCCATTGTTGAAAAGATCAAAATATACCAGAAAGACTTAGAAGCTCTTGATCAGATCATTAATAGGCATAGTGAGTTATTCGGCGGTATTCCTGCGGCAAAACCCGAAGCAGAACCTGAACCGGAACCGGAACCTGTTGAAACCAAGGAGCCCGAAGCGCCGGCGCCTAAAGCTGAGGAACCCCCAAAACCGCCGGTAAAAGCAGCGGAACCGAAAACAGAAAAGCCCCCAATTGTAAAAGATACGCCTCTAAGACAGGCAAAAAAGCCGGTTGAAAAGGAACCGGTTAAAAAGGAACCGGCTGAAAAAGAAGCTGCGCCCAAACCTGCGCCGGCCATTTCCAAAGCCAGCGCTGCAGATCCGGTTGGACCGATCGTAGCGATGCGTGAAATGTTCGACCGGGAGCCTCTGCGCCAATGGAGAGCGAAGGATATTGAAGATGAACTCAATCAACTTCGCAGCGAGGGGAAACTTAAAACAAAATCGAAGAACATTCTGCACACAATTCACTGGACATTGCGTCACTTGATTTCGACTCGCGAGATTCAAAAGGGCGGCAAAGGCAAACGAGTCTGGTACAAAAAACTGGGCGACAAACAAACAAAGAAACCCAGATAGGTTTAGTTGTTTTAAAACGCTATTTAGGTCAAGGCGCAAGGACTATTTATGTTTTTGCGCCTTTGTGTTTTTGTTATTACTGGGAAAAAAAATAAAAAATCCCACCGGTAGGGCAGGCGTCCCCGCCTGCCTTCTCAACCTT
>CAZWOY010000238.1:0-6633 GCA_964635255.1 uncultured bacterium | reverse complement strand
AAGCTCAAGCTCATAGCGTGGCATAAACTTGCAGACGAGGGCGTCTGCAAGCTCGCGTAAAATGCGAACAAGAGTGTTCGCGCTACTGGATTGGGGTGGATTAAGCGGATTTTTTTGAGTGAATAATCTGTTTTATCCGCTTTATCTGTTGTGAATCTTGGCGTGAAACCATAACTTAGATATTATACTTCATAGGCGAAGAACAGTTACTGCTTTGGAAAGGAAAGTGAATCATGAAACGGTTTTTAAGCATTTTAACGGTTTTTGCTCTTTTAATTTTGACTGCTTGCGATGAAGAAAATCCCGTTGAAATTAATGGCGATGCCGATCGGCATACGCTGACGTTTAATGGACTGAAAGAAGAATACCACGCTCCCGCCGGTGTAAAACGCGACCTGCCGTTTTCGCTCAACGTCCGCCGGTTGGATGGATCCGCCGCTGAAAGCGTCGAAGTCGGATTCGAGGTCGCTTTTGGAAACGGCGCGATCACCGCCGATTCCGATAAAACCGGCGCAAACGGCTTAGTTGGCGGTATGCTAAGCCTGACCATGCCTCAGGATGAATCCACAATCCGGATATCCGCATCCGCGGGGCTCAGTACGATTTACAAGACAATACGCCTCCATGGAACGCCTCTCCCGGCTTCGCTTGAAATTCGCGCGCCGCATCAACTGATTAATCCCCCCGGGAAAATCGATTCAATTCAAATTGCCGCTGTCGTTAGTGACGCGCAAGGCGTCGGACTTCCCAATATCAGGCTGACAGCCGAACTTCAGCCAATCGACGAAAACACGCCGATTTTCGGCTCATTATCCGGCTCGCGATACTCCGAATCCGGAGCTGCGTCATTTTACTTTTATACCGAAGGCGAACCCGGCAAGGCGCTGATTAGAATTTATGTCGATGAAGAGGGGCTCGAACAAGAGATTTCCGCCTCGCACTCACTCAGCGTCGTTCCTGTCGATGCATCGAACAGCGTTTTGAGCCTTTCTGCATCGCCTTCGAAATTAGCTTCTGAACGACCGGACGAGTCGATAAGCGCCAAAATAATCGCGCTGATTACCGACAGCCTCTCAAGGGGCGTCTCCGGTTTAAGGCTTAATTTTGCAACCGACAAGGGAACGCTCGAGACTCCTCATGAAGGCAGTCTAATCACCGATGAATCGGGCGAAGCTGAAATAACGCTCAACTTGACGCCTGACGTCGATATCGAGAACGCCGACGCGCTTGGTCGAATTACGGTCGTCGCGTCCGTTGAGGACGCCGGCCTATCCGAAGAATTAATAATCGAATACGAACCGGGCTGGGAATACGACGTTAACCTGACAATCGAAACCGATCAAAACTTCTTATGGGCGGACGGCATAGGCAAATCCCAGGCGTTGATCACGGCGCGACTCACTAATCGAAACGGCGAACCGCTTGCAGATGAGGAAATTCGATTTACATCATCGTTTCTCTTTTCCGCCGTCCAATCGCCGGTGAAAACCGACAGCCTCGGCGTTGCGCGAGCCGTTTTCGACGATCTCGGAGTTCCCTCGATAGATCCGCGCTCAGGGCAGCCTGATTCCGTTATCGTTAGCGCGAGATATAGAAACCAGACTGCGCAAACGAAAATCATGATTCAAGAGCTAAATCCGATAACTTCATTAAATTTATATACTAACAAACGGGAATTAAGAGGCAAATCAATAGGAGATAGTTCAGAATTCAGGATAGCCGGCTATAGGGCTGACGGATCGCCGGTAAGTGAGGATATTTACGTCCGGTTTTCCGCTATTATAGGCCGGGTTTCTCCAAGCAGCGGCTGGATCAGGTCCACGAGGTTTTATTACATAATCGGTGGAATTGGAACTGACACAATTACCGCTGTCGCCGGTGATCTGACAGAAGTGTTCATTATCGAAATACCTCCCGGTCCTCCGTTCAGCATCGATTTGGAGGCTTCCGCATACCATTTATCGAACGGCGAAAGGGCGGAATTGACCGCCACTCTGCGGGATAGAAATGGAAATCCCGCCGGCAGCGGATGGTATGTTAGTTTTGAGACGACCTTGGGAGACGTCATAGAAAGCGATGTTAGCGATGAATACGGGATAGCGCGGTCGTTTCTGATCGCCGGCGCAGAATCTGGTCAGGCGGTGGTCTGGGCTTGGATTGGCGGACGGGAAGTGTTTTTTGCCGATACTATCCGTATTCAGATTGTTGGGAACGCGCCGGGGTCTATCGAGGTTGAAGCTTCTCCGCACAGGATTTCTCCGGCAGGTTCCGGCGGTCAAACCGCATCCGTTATAACCGCCGTCCTGCGTGATTTGGAGGGCGAGTTTTTAGTTAGTCCACAACCGGTAATTTTCGAAATAATCAATCTGCTGCCGCCGCCTGAAGGAGCTTATCTGAACGACCATGAAGGAATTATCGAAATTCCGGCGCGCAACGGCGTCGCCTATGCAACGCTTAATGCGGGAACGCACGCCGGCTTGGTCAATATCGCAGCCTATACGTTCCGGAACGAAAACCGTCTGGATACGCTGACCGCTTACACCTCAGCGGTCGTTACCGGCGGACCGCCGGAGGGAATCGATATCGACGTCGATGCGCATGGCTTGCCGGCGGGGGGAGACGCCTGGGAGCTCGAATTAGCGGCGAGAGTTTGGGACGCCTACGGCAATCCTGTGCGAGACGGCATACCGGTAACGTTCGAGCGGGTGCGCCACATTGCGATCGCGCCTGCGTTAACCGGAAACCGAAACCGGCGAGGCGAATTCATTTCGGGAACGGCTTATACGAGGCTAATTTACAACAGCGAACTAAGTTTCCAGCAAATTGAGTTAACCGCCCATGTTTCGACTCCGGCGGGAGATATTCAGCGAAGCCGTGATTTTATACTGCCGCTCCAGCACGGCAATCTGGCGCTGCATGTCGATCCGGCTAATTTCAGGTTTGACAGGCGCAACGAAGAGGCGATCATCCGCGTCTGGTGCATCCTCCGCGATGGGCATGGCTCTTTGATCAACAACGCTCCGATCCTCTTTAGCTCCGATCGAGGCGAGTTTTATTGGCGCGATATAAGGCATGGGGAACTGTTTAGATTTTTCCCCGATCCGGCGCGTAAATTTACCGGAGCCGTAGATCATCGAAACGATGAACCGCCCGGACAGGCAACGGTTTTTATAGTCTGCGAGGCGAACGACATATTTCCAGATCCGTTTAATTTGGGATGGCTGGTTCAAATAGATGCGGAAGTTGAAGGTTATGAAGCGGCTGCGGAACCGGCGTTTGTTTGTTTTACGCGGTGAGGGGGGAGTGGATGCGCTTGCCCCATTGAAAAGGGGGATCCAAATTAGGCACAGAACAACACATTCAAAATGAGGAGAGAATCATGAAGTGGTATTTAGGCTTGTTAGCCGTTTTTGTTCTTTTCACTTTCATAGGCTGCGATGACGATGAGATTATCGTCGAAGCGCCGGAACAAGAGGCAAGGTACAACTTGACTATCGACGGCTTGCCGGATGAGTATGTCGCTCCGAACAGCCTGGAGCGGCTGCTGCCGTTAACAGTCAGCGTCAGGTATGACGACGGAACGGTTGCGAGCGGCGTAAACGTCCGGCTGTCGGTCGTGTTCGGCGAAGGAAGCGTAACGCCCGAAAACGCGGCGTCCGACGGTGGCGGCATGGTCGATGGGCTGTACCGGATCACGATGCCGTCCGGAGAATCGACCGTTCAAATCACGGCGATCGCCGGCAGCCAGTCGATTTCAAAGACGATCCGGCTTGAAGGAACGCCGCTGCCGGCTTCGATGAGAGTCATCCCGGAAACGACCCGATTGATAGTCCCGCAAAATGAAGACGCGGAAATCAATATCGAAATCTCGGTGCGGGATGAAAAAGGCGTCGGAGCGCATAACGTGAAACTGCAGTACGAATTAGCGCCCGCACTGCCGGTCGATTCGACCATTTTCGGCAGCATTTCCGGCGACAGATTTACCGATCGAGGCAAAGCGCGAGCCGTGTTCCGAACAAACGGCGAATCGGGACAGGTCAAACTGATCGTATCGGTCGATGAAGAAGGATTGGATGAGCAAATCTCGGCGGAAACCAATTTAACCGTCGATTCGCCCGGATCGATAACGATGACGACAGTTCCTGAAATTCTTACCGCATTCAATCCGGATGAAGAATTGACTTCGACAGTCAGCCTGATTGTAACAGACGCCGGCCGAAACGGCATACCGAACCTGCGCGTGAATTTCACGACAGACGCGGGCAGGATTACGCAAACCGCAGCTACAAACGAGAATGGAACGGCAAACGGCGTTCTTACCGTCTATCCAACCGATTTGGAAGATCCTGAGAAACCGGATGAAATCCATATCGCCGCAGAAATCGAAAGTTATGATTGGCAAGCTGCCGGAACTATAGGTTACAGACCAGGTTGGTTGGATGAATATCAATTGACTTTGGGAGTAGATCGAAAATTCATTTGGGCTGATGGACAAGGATTGTCATACGCTCGGTTAACATCGATTTTAAAAGATGGCAACGGTCAAATTCTACCCGGCAAAGAGATCGTCTTTACTTCGTCGTTTAATCATTCCGCAGTGGGCTCCCCGGTTGTTACAGACAGCTTAGGCAGAGCGCTGACTGTGTTCGATGACGCCGGCGTTCCATCGATAGATCCGAACACAGGCGAACCTGATTCCGTTGTAATCACTGCTCGATATAAGGATACGGAAACGCAGACAAAAATCATGATCCGCGAACCGAATCCTGTTTCAACCATTAATTTATCTGTCAACGCGCGCCAACTAAGAGCCAATAGCGGCGATTCCACTGCAGTCCGCGCAACATGCTATTTTGGCGATGGATCGCCGGCTACCGAAGGCGTTGAAGTGAGATTTGAAGCGGTTTATGGCAGGTTTACCCGAAGTGTTGTACCTGTTACTGGCCGATCGGGCGCCGCAAACACATTTTATATTGCCGGACGGCAAATAACAACCGATACATTGGTTGCTTATGTTTGGACGCCGGAGGATACTGCGGTCAGCAACGGAGTCCTGGTCGATCTCATTTCCGGACCGCCTGCTTCTATCCGCCTTTACGGACAGCCAACCGTAATTGCCAGCGGCGACAGCGCCAGGATGACAGCCATTGTATTGGATACTTCGCGAAATCCGGTTCGGCAAGGAACTTATGTAACATTCTCGACAACCAAAGGAGTGATCGATCAAGCGGCGATTACGGATTCGGACGGGGAAGCCACAGCCTACCTTGCAGGCGGCAATGAAACCGGCGAAGCAATCGTAACTGCTGAAGCGCAAGGAAGTTCAGGTCCGATTCAAGCAACCAGATCTATAGACGTCATCGGCGGAACTCCAAACTCAATCGAAGCCGAAGCCAATCCCGCTCAAATATTCCCGGCAGGATCGGGCGGCTTAGAAACTTCGGTTCTTACAGCCACATTGCGCGATCGGAACGGGAATCTTACATCCGGTGAACAACCGGTGATTTTCGAACTGATAAACGCGCCTGAACGCCCTGAAGGACCGATCTTAAACGATACGGCTGAAATCGTACAGGTCACGGCTCGCAACGGCGTCGCCACCGCCTATCTCAATTCGGGAACTGCAGGCGGAGCGATTAATATCGCCGGTTACACTTTCCGGGACGAGGAGCGCGAGGACACGCTGCGAACCTATACGATCGTGCTGATCACCGGCGGGCAGCCGTATGAAGCGGACGTCGATATCAATTCGGACGGCATGGACGCCGGCGGAGGAGCCTGGGCGCTGGAGATCGCGGTGCGAGTCTGGGACGTTTACGGCAATCCGGTTCGAGACGGCATACCGGTTACGTTCGCGCCGATCGAGAACTTAGCCGTCCAGCCCGCCGTAACCGGCAATCAGAATCGATACGGCGAAACGACGCCGGGAACGGCTTATTCGCGGCTTGTGTTCAACGGCGAGGACGCCTTCCGCGAAATCGAACTGACCGCGCGGGCGCCTTCGAGAGCCGGTGAAATCGTGCGCACCCGCGAGTTTGTCCTGCCCTTGCAGCGCGGTCAATTGACGCTGAACGTCGATCCCGCCAACTGGATGTTTAACGAGGACAATCCGGACGCCGTAATCAGAATCTGGTGCACGCTGCGAGACGGGCATGGAACGCTGATCAACGACGCCCCGATTCTATTCAGAACTGAACGAGGGCGTTTGTACTGGAAAGATTTTTCCAACGACGAGTACATAGAATTCTATCCTAATCCTGCCCGCAGGTTCACCGGCATTGTGGACCGGCAAAACCTGGAAAATCCCGGCCAAGCGACCGTCTATTTATTAACCGAAGTGGATGACATCTACCTCGACCCGTTTACGCTGGAGGTCTTAATCCAGATCGACGCCGAAGTCGAGGGCTACGACGACGTGTTCGCAGAACCGGAGTTTATTTTGTTTACCAGACCGGGTTAGATCCCCCTGCCCCCCTTGGAAAGGGGGGTGATGACTGGATAGGATATCGAGTTATGTGTGCCCTGCCCAGCTTGCTGGGCAGGTTTATACTACGGACGCTCAGAAAATGGGAAACGCCAAAAGTTTAAACTTGGGCAGGTTTATACTACGGACGCTCAGGAAATAGGAAACGC
>CAZWOY010000237.1:3059-6635 GCA_964635255.1 uncultured bacterium | reverse complement strand
CTGGAGCGTGGGAACGAGCCGGTAATTTGTACACTATTTATTGCACATTGTAATATCACTCCTTTATTCCGACACTCCCCAGCGGTATCGGCTTAAGCTCCGGATATTCGCTTGCGGGTTTGGGTTCTTTTCTCGTTTCCCATGGCTTGTTCCATTCAAACTTGATATGCTCGCACTGGGTGCAGTCCAGGCACTTTATGCAGTTTTCCGTATTTATCTCTTTATTGACGTTCAGGTCCATCGGACACAATTCCTTGCATCTTCCGCAATTGGTGCATGAATCCTTAACCTTCAACGAAACGAGCGAAGTCTTGTTGAACAATGCGTATATAGCGCCCAACGGGCATATAGTGCGGCAGAAGGGGCGTTTGATAAACAGGAAAAGCGCCAGGAAGATTCCTAAGATCCATATTTTCAGCCAGTACATCGAGCCGATGGCGTCGGCGGAAATATAATTCACGCCGAAAACAGGATCTTCCGGATTCCAAAGCCCCCAAGGGATCGCCGCTATGAGCGCCCCGCATGGGCAAAGCTTGCTGAACCAGTGCTCATAAGTCAGATAGGGAATGACAAAAACTAAGCTGACCAATACTACATATTTAAAGTAATTCAAGAATTTCGGAATATTGATCCTGATTTTCTTAAACGCATTTGTTATGTCCTGAACAAATCCGAACGGACACAGCCAGCCGCATGTGAATCGCCCGGAAATTAACCCGATAATGCCCAGAAATCCGAGCATGAACCAGGGGAACTGATGAGTGGCTGAAAAATACTGCAGAATTCCGATCGGGCAGCCCATAGTCGCTGTCGGACAGGCGTGGCAGTTCAATCCGGGAACGCAGATATTTCTAAACCAGCCGTTGTAAATCTGTTTGGTGTTAATAACCGCAAAAAAACTGTTGAACAGCAACGTAGCTACCGCAAACTGCGTGAACCGGCGCAGAACGAGAAGCGGCGTTATTTTCTTTTTTGTAAAATTAGAACCGCAGCTCATGCAGCGGTTCGCTTCAGCGGTTGTTTCTTCAGGTGAAAGCGTGAGCTTTACTTCCGTCCAGGGATGTTTTAAACGATCTTCCACTGGAACTTTGATCGGTTCATGCCGTTGAGCCGGTTCGATATCGCTCAAGTCGATTTGGTCCGAAGAAATGACGAGCGGGGCTGTTTTTTCCGGCAGCTTCCGACCGCTTAAATTGGCGTGAATCGTCTTGGCGGCTTTTGTTCCGTGCGCTAAGGCTTCGGTTACCAATCCGAGGTTAACGACGTCGCCGCCGGCGTAGATATGCTTCAAGCCGGTTGCGCGCCATTCGTTAGTTTTTATCCATCCTCGGTTATCCTGCAGTTGTTCGATATCGAGCATTTCCGGCAGTTGTGAAACGGCGGAGATAACGCCGCTCGCTGTGATCGTTTCTTCCGCGCCGGCTATTGGAACAGGTCTGCGCCTGCCGGAGGAATCCGGCTCGCCTAATTCCATTTTTTGACCGACAATAGCCGCAACTTGTCCGTTTTCTTGAATTATTTCCTTAGGCGCGATTAACAGCCGGATATCGACGCCTTCTTCTTCAGCTTCCTCGATTTCCTCGTGATAGGCGGGCATTTCGTTACGGGTGCGCCGGTAGAGGATTGTAACGTCCGCGCCGTATCTGCGCGCGACTCTTGCGGCGTCGATTGCCGTATTGCCGCCGCCGGTCACAATAACTTTATCTCCTAAATCGAGAGTTTTGCCGCTGTTTATCTGCCGGAGAAAATCGACGCCGCTAATTACGTTCCGGCTGTCTTCACCGGGACAGTAAAGTTTTGCGCCCAATTGAGCTCCGATACCGGCAAAAATCCTGTCATAATCCGATTTAAGGTCATCTAAGCTAATGTCTTTGCCGATCTTGACGCCTAACTTAAGCTCGACGCCGAGATCAAGGATATTTTTCACTTCCGCATCGATGATTTCGCGCGGCAGCCGGTATGGCGGTATCCCGTATCGCAGCATGCCTCCCGTTTCAGGAAGAGCTTCATAAATGGTTACATCATAATGAAGGCGGGCTAAATGATATGCGCAGGCAAGTCCCGACGGACCGGAGCCTATTACCGCGATTTTTCCGGAACCTGCATCGCCGCTTTCTTTTTCGAATTTTAATCCATTCGAAATCGCCCAGTCGCCGACGAATCGTTCGATATTGTTTATCGCAACGCAGCAATCGACGCCGCATCGGTTGCATTCAGTCTCGCAAGGGTGCGGGCAGACTCTGCCGCAAACCGCCGGCATTGGGTTCGTACGGGTGAGAATGCGCCAAGCTTCGGCATAGAGCTCTTCTTGAGATTGCGTCCCGCTTCTGTGAGCTCGCCCAACCGTAGTGATGACCGCTCGCATGTCATTGCCTTGCGGACAATTGGCAATGCAGGGAGCCAGCGGATTAGATTTTCTATTATCTGAGGACAATCTATGCGTTGTACTTAGAATATTTTCAAAAAACTTACAATCGACTGAGCGTTGTAAGGCGGGATCTTATCCCGCCCTAAATTTGTACCGTCGATTCGATCATGAAAGGCTTGCAGCTTGAGATCATCCGATCCCGATGCATGCCAGTCAAAGCGTGGACGCTTCGATGCGCATCCCCGCCGGATCGCCGTTGATGATCCCGGCTGCAAAGGACGCTAAAACGCCAAGCGTTAAAACGATGAATACTATGAGTTTGCGCTTATCGATCGTTAAGTTCCTTGCTGAATTGTATTACAAAAATTTAACTTTTTCGCAATTAACTGCCGGATTCCGAATCTAAATCAGATTCGGATTCGGTTTGGGCGCTTTTGGCTTCCGGAATTTTTTCCAGAATTAAATCAATTTCTTTTCGCAGATCGTCCGCTTCTAAAAATATCTCATCCTTGACAATAGTCTTATCAGGACCTATCAGTATTATTCGCGGCAGCGTAACTACTTTAAAGTCTTTATTGATGGACGTGCCTCTGCCTAAATGAACCGGATAGTTCATTTTATAACGCTTTATCTCAGATTTTACCTGCCCTTTCGGATTTCTTGTATTAATGGAAATAAAGGATACTGGCTGGTCCTTATAATCCGGCATTACTTTTTTCAGGTGCGGAGTCTCCGCACAGCATTGCGGTCACTTGCATTTCCACAAGTGAATGACGCTAACCTGATTGAAAAGGTCGTGCAATAGCGTCTTCTCACCGTCCATCGATTCCAGTTCGGTGTTAGGCGCCATTTCTCCCGGCTCCATATCGGCAATCGCCGGGAAAACCAGAACAATTACTAACAGTAATGCAAAAATTAATCGCATAAAATTAACTCTGTTGTTTTAGGATTTTGGTCTTCTAAAGTCTCAAAAAATATCAAGTATATCGAATATTCTTCTTCGATTTACAGCGCTATGAACGCTGGACTGCAAGAGCTTGCAGACGCCCCCGTCTGCAAGCCGCCTCAGTAACCTATGCTTGCAGACGCCCCCGTCTGCAAGCCGCCCCAGCAACCTTTGCTTGAAGACGCCCCCGTCTGAAAGCCGCCTCATTAACCTATGCTTGCAGACGCCCCCGTCTGCAAGCCGCCCCAGCAACCTTTGCTTG
>CAZWOY010000237.1:0-2959 GCA_964635255.1 uncultured bacterium | reverse complement strand
TAACCTATGCTTGCAGACGCCCCCGTCTGCAAGCCGCCCCAGCAACCTTTGCTTGCAGACGCCCCCGTCTGCAAGCCACCTCATTAACCTATGCTTGCAGACGCCCCCGTCTGCAAGCCGCCTCAGCAACCTATGCTTGAAGACCCCCCGTCTGCAAGCCGCCTCATTAACCTATGCTTGCAGACCCCCCCGTCTGCAAGCCGCCTCAGTAACCTGTGCTTGCAGACGAGGGCGTCTGCAAGCTCTCGCAGTCCAGTTACATTTCCTGCTTATTCCCCGCCCAATAACTCCGACATTCGCTCGGCCACTTCTTCGATGCTGATCGCCCCCTGGCTCCAATCGCGGAATCTCACCACGCCGTCCCGGTCGATGATAATATACAGCGGTTCAAGCGTCATGTAATCAAACCCGATTCTGTACTTTTCAGCCTCATGTTCGGTTCTCATCATCAGGGGCATGCTTAGATCGTACTGCTGGCGAAAGTTCAGCATCCAGTCTTTAGTCGCATCGCCGTTAATCATCCAGATTTCAGTTTCTTCATCCGAAAAAACATCATGCAGCAAATGCTGCGCTTCAGGGACGTCCTCCCCAACGCAGACGCCTCAAGTGTGTTCGAAGAAATAAAGGTAAATAACTTCGCCCCAGTGATCCGAAAGGCGGCGCAGATTTCCATCTAAATCTTCGGCAACAATATCCGGCGCATGGAAGCCTTCGCAAGGACACACATGCACAACGTCTATTTCGACATAAGAAGTTTCAGCAAGCGCTACTTCGATATTTTTCGCCCAGCCCTCCAAATCGAATGTATCCTTTACTGCGGAAACTTTCAGGTCATGAACGCCCGCTTCGACGTTTGTAATGGTCCTCGGATTAGGGCCCGTATCCATCCTGGTAAAATCCAGATCGACCGAGAACTCTTCGACAGAAGCTTGCTCCCAATTTATGGAAAGCAGGATAACGCCGCCGGCGGTCAGCGCAAATCTGGCGTCAGAAATATTATTGAAGGCGACCTGAACGGTTTTAGCCTGCCCCAGATACTCTTTGCCGTCGTAAGTAGTGAATGTGGACAGGCTATGTTCGCCTTCAGGAATGACCCCGATTGTGTCGGGATTATTGAAATACCCCAGCGAATCGCCGTCTATTATAACTCCGATCGAATCCGGCGCGACGATTGAGTCGGGAGCCATTTCAATTTCACCGGCGATTGCAATTGAACCTACCCGAATACTAATACTCGCCGCAGACGTTTCGCCAAATGCTGCCTCGACGTCGGTTAGATCGCTTTTAACTATCCGGTCTTCGTATTCAATCCACACTCTGGTTTGATGAACGCCGGCTGGGACGTCTTCAATTGTACAGGGATTCGTCACGTATCCATAATCGTCGCCATCGATAAAGACTTTCATCATTTCCGGTTCAAAAGTCGAGTCTTCGCTGAATGAAATTTCCGAATAAATCGAAATAATGCCTGTATTTGGAACCGGCGAGGGCAGATCGGGCGGTTGATCTCCACAGCCGATAATCGCCAACGCCGCCGCCAAAAAGATTGCGAGCGTGTATAAAATCTTTGTTTTTCTCATATTTCCAGCTCCAGTCCAATCAGATAAGTGTTCATGGAAATGTCCTGGTTGCTGAAATATTTCCTGAATTTGGCGTTCAATTTCATATTATACCTGAACTGCCAGTCCACGATCGCGCGAATTGCGTGTGAATCTATGGAATCGCCCTCGATGTATTCCGGACCCTCTTCGCCTTCGAATTCATTCCAGTAATACCTGTAGGTTAAACGCGCCGTCAGATTCCATAAAATGTATTGGGCGACCTCTATCGACGGCGCCCAGGAGACGACCGATCCTTCGCCGTAGTAATAGCGGGTGAACAGGTGAACTGCGGTTTGAGTCGGAAAATACCGGCTCACGAAAACTGAAATAGCGTTCGATGGATAACTGCCCGAATCATTTTCCGCGTAATATCCGTCCCAACGCATCGACAGCGCCGTGACCGAATTGACCGACCAGCGGATTTGCGCCATCGGCATTATTGTGTTCGTTGTCAAACCGGATGAAGACACATTGCGGTCGTAGCTCAGGCTTGTTTCGCCTTTAATCCAGCCGGAACGATCATGTTTAACTCCAAATGAAAACAAATCGCCCGTAGATTTAGTCGAGTCCGGCGAATCGTAGCTTATGCCGAGATGCTGGTAAGAGCCGTAAATGGTCGTCAGCGGCGACAGATCGTGGTCTATCCTGCACGTATAGCGGTTTTGAATCTTAGTGTCCGTCAGTCCGGAATACTCGTATCTGAGTTCGAGCTGTGTCAGAGGTCCGAAATTCTGCACAATTTTCGTCAATCCTCGGTGTTCGGGAAAGTCCCGGATATAGGGATCGACATACTCATATTTAATTGTGTCGTCATGCACGATTGCAGGAAAAGTGTATTCGTTATAGTCGGAATACTGGTACTCGAACTTCAACTGCGTTGCGTACGTAATTGAATTGCCGATTGCGAACGCCGAAGACGAGGTTAAAAGCGCCAGCAGGCATCCGGCAGCTAAAATGGGAATCAAATCGAATATTTTTGCGCTTCGACCGAAGCGATAATTCGAGCCTATCATGTAGGGCAGCCTCCCCCGGCTGATCCGCCCCCGCCTTCTTCAACCTTCACCAGATCGCTGTCCTGCTGATCGTCCGCAAACATAATCGGATCGTTCACCGGCTCGTCCAGCATATACCTCTCCGAAGCGCAGCCGGACGCCAAATGAACGATTGCGATGCAGACGACTGCTAACAGGAGCAGTCTGGCAGTAAATTTTCGATTTGTGTGTTTTGTCTTATGTCGCATAATTAGTATTTATTGAATTCTCAGGAAACGCTCATGAAGCCCGCTTTGCCACAGAACATAGAAAATGCTGGAATAATCTCACATTGAGTGCGCGCTTCAGCGCGCATGAGGCGTTCAA
>CAZWOY010000236.1:0-6655 GCA_964635255.1 uncultured bacterium | reverse complement strand
CGTTGTGCCATGAACCGCTCCTCAGCGCGCGATGCTCGCCCGCGGGCGACAGCCATGCCGATCCGTCGGTTGGAGCGTTTTCGTAGTTGTCATGGTAAAAGTCTTCGCACCACTCATAGACGCTGCCGCACATATCGAACAGTCCCCAATCGTTTGGTATTTTCAATCCGACCCGCCTTGCTCCGTTCCGGCTGTTATCCCAATACCATGCATAATCGCCGATTTCGTTGTACAACAGGTCTTCTCCCCAGTAAAACCGCGTTTCCGTTCCAGCTCGACAAGCGTATTCCCATTCCGCTTCCGACGGAAGCCGGTATTCATTATCCAAAGCTGATTCGAATTCCTGTATGTTTTCCCAACTGACGAAATAAACCGGGTAATTTTCCCCTATGCCGTGTTCACGCGCGGGATTATATCCCATCACCGATTCCCATTGCAACTGCGTCACTTCGCAGGCGCTTATCCAATAGCTGTAGGAAATATCGACTCGGTGCACCGGTTCTTCATCGTCGTCCCTGTCCTGTTCGCTGGATGGGCTTCCCATTTCAAACGATCCGGGAGGAGTCCAATTCATTCTAATCATTGTTCCGGATTCGCCAAGCGGAAAGTCTCTGCCGGATCCGGGAACCATGGCTGTCAACACTCGATCGGACGCCGTCATTGCCGCGTTGCCCGCCCGGTCGGTAAATTGCACAATAACCGGCATATTCTCCACGACGGAAGCGTCATCCGGTATTGCATAAACTTGAGAATATGCGCCGTTTCCTTCATCCAGCATTTCGATCGGCTCCCAATCACCTATAACGACGGACGCGAGTCCACCCGTCTCTTCCCCAAAAGCGTCTTCATCTGCCTGCATAAAGAAATCTATCGTGTCGCTACTCACTAAACTATCGCCATAGACTGATATCCAAGCGAAAGACTCTATCGAGACGCGGGTATCCAAAAATGCGGAATCCATAACAGCATCGGAAGTGAAAAAATCATTTTTATACCAGGCGTAAACGCATTTCCATCCATCGCCGCCGGGCGCGTTCCAAACTAAACTATTGGAAAAGTCCCGCCAAACGCCGCTTGCTGGATCGTCATCATTAGATAATTTCACCGTTAAAGCGCCTGAAGCGGATAAAGAGAGGTCGATTTCACAGTTATTGACGAATCCTTCGTTTGAAATTATATGAACACTCGGATCGACGATAGGCGCAGGTTCAATCTGATCGACGGCTTCCGCTTCAATCAGGAAGTCATTGCGGGCTTTAAGATACACCAATTTTATTCCCGGCCCTTCAGCCAACTCCCAATTGACACTTTCCTCATAATTGATCCATTGTTCATTTCCGATGAAAGCTTCGTTAGACAATTGCATCTCAATCGCGCCGGGAGCGTCGATGGTCAATTCTACATTGCGCGCTGCGGTACATGCCGAATCATTGGCGATCCTTATCGACGCTTGCTGCCGCTGTGGTTCGATTTGATCGCTCGCCCCGGCTTCGATCAGGAAATCATTGCGCACGTTAAGATATACAGTCTTAGTTCCCACGCCTGCAGAAAGCTCCCATTCGAGGCTGTCTGCAAACGCGATCCACTCTTCCGAACCGGTAAATGGCTCGTTTGACAATTGCATTTCAATTGCGCCTTCCGCTTCGATGGATAAGTTGACGCATCGCCTGGCGGCATGGGGGGCACCATTTTCGATTAAGACTGAAGGTTCACAGCGAGCCGGTTCGATAGAATCGGCTGCGACGTCCGATGTATCGCCGCTTGAATAGACCACTCGCATAAACACGGTTTTCGTTCCTTCGCCTGTGGATAGCTCCCACTGTTTAACCGGCGCGAAAGGCTCCCAGTAAGAACCGGAGAAATCAAGAGTATTTGAGAGCAGTATTTTCTCCGCTCCAAAGGCTATGATCGTCAAATCGACATTGCGGTTTGCGGCGTGGACAACGTTCTCGCCCTCGATGTATAGAACAGGTTCCGAATTTATCGAGACCATCCTGACATGCGATGGATCGCCTTCGCCGTCTGCGCTTCGCACTACGGCATAATACTGGTAAAAACAACCGTTCTTAACGCTGGTATCCGTGTAAGCGTTTGTAAGGGCGTCGACCTGGCAGAGCAAACCGAAAAATCCGTCGTTTTCTCTCCGGTAAATATTATAGCCCTGCAGATACTCCCACTCGACATGCCGCCAGGTAAGCATGACGCCTCCACCGGCAATTTCAGCTTCCAGTCGATACGGATCGCCGTGGGTATCAGGATTTTCAGGATCGAACGGATTGTTACGCGATGGTTCTACAGGCGTTTCAAGCGAACATCCTGTAAGCAGCGCTAAAATCACGAAAGATAAAAAGAGCAAGAACTGACTGAACATTGTTTTTTGGCGTAAGTACATGATCAAAACCTCGACCTCAACTTCACAAAGATGCACTTTATCAGATATAGTATTAAGTTAAACGATCTAAGCGCCAATAGCAAGTTAAAAACATAAGTAGGAATCGAAGAATAGCTTTTAAATTTTACTAACTAAAGCTTGAACTCTAACGAAAACTTCCCAAACGCAATCGTAAACGCGGACGTAATTTCGTTGGAGTACAGCCTTCAGGCTGCTCGCCGCCAGTAGGGAAACCTTTGTCGATCAAACTGTGTGCCGTCATATTGTATTTGCACGGCAATTCGATGAACTCCATAGCTAAATTGCTTGGCGTATCCACACCTGCGGTTTTAAAGTGGACTTAAAAGCACGCTAAAGAACATTGTCCCAAGCCCGAGCCGGGAGAAGCAGTCGTGGTGGAACTCGATGAAATGTGGCATTTCCTGAAAAATAAACCTGCAAACTCTGGATATGGAAGGCTTATTGTCGCGATTCAGGGCGACTCATCGACCGGGAATGCGGGGATCGTGATCACACTGCCTTCGAGCGTTTGATGGATCGCCTCCGGCGTTGGCAAACCAAAATCCACTGCCTGGACAATTGGGATGTTTACACTATGGAAGTTCCGCCGGTACAACCTTGCATCAGCACATTGGAAACCAATGCCACCGAGCGCAATAACTGGCGTCAGCGCCACTGGTTGGGTCGATTTCGAAGAAGGTCGATTATCGTTGCCTGGTCTAACGAAATGGTTAATTTTAGCATAGCGCTTTTCGGACGCTGCCGTGTAAATGGAGATATCGAAGATCTAATATCACTGCTTAGTTAAATCTCTCCTATTTATTAGCTTATCCGCAATTCTAAAGCAGAACTGCAAGTCAATCGCAAAATAAATATTTCGATTGCCAGATAAAGGGCGTTTAACGCTTGTTTCTAAAGGTTTCTTGTGTATTTTCCAATAAACCTTTAAATGGAGTTCCCAAATGGAATATCTGCTTATCTGGGTTGCATGTGGGCTGCTTGCTTTTTTAATAGCGCTCATTCGCGGTGGAGCGGGGTGCGTCTGGTTTTTTCTTGGGCTGCTATTAGGACCTGTCGGCGTAATTTTGATTCTGTTCACCAAGATATACCGGTGTCCTCAATGCCGCAAGCGCGTCAACCGCTATACCGCCATCTGTCCGCACTGTAAGTACAACATTCAGACCGGACAGCCGGCGGCAAGAAACATTGTCGCAGAAGAAACTTTCGAGGACGACGAATATATCGATGAATACGAAGAGGAAGAATTTGAAGAGCGCGATGAACACGACGATGAGGCGGAGGATGAGTTTAATCGAATATGAGGTTGTATCCCCTCGCCTCATTAGAACGTGGGTATTGGGTCGATGAAAAACCTGCAGACGAGGCGTCTGTAAGCTGACAGCGTTATTTAATCAGAATTAATTTTAATTTTTGATCCTTTTCCTTATTGCCCAAAACCCCCCAGTAAACCCCTGAAGGCAGATCATTCAAATTAAATTCCGTGCTGTGCATTCCCGCGGGCAGATTTCCAAACCACTTTTTTCGCAGTTCTCTGCCGGTTAGACTATAGATTGAAAAATACGCGCTGCCTCGCACACGCAGTGTGAAATCTAAATTTACCGTTGAATTAAAAGGATTGGGATATAAATCTACCAGATGCAAAATCTCTGCAGGAGGACCAGCAGTCTCACGCACGCCTACCCAGCCTTCGCCTGTCAGTTGCACTCGGAATTCGGCGGGAAGCGGATGTCCGTCGATTGTCTCAGTGTATAGCGATACGGCAAAAATATCATTCATTACCGGATCATAAGCGCAGTCGAGCAGCCAATGGTCTTCATCATCGAAGACGTTCAAGCCCCCGTTGGGATAAACGCCGTTCCAAGGAGTGCCGCGCTCGTTCAAATGCAGAATCTTAATCTCATTATCGACCGGATTCTGCCACAGGAACATGCAGCCGCCATCCCTGCCGGGATACATAGCGGCTTTCCCGTCCAATTCCAATCCGCCCATTTCGAACAATCGCCCGCCGCGCCGGTTTAATGCCTGAATCAATACTCCCTGCGAATTTTTGTCCATATAAAACCAGTAATTGCCTGCCCCATCGAGTTCGCATTTCCAGCGAGGCGAGTTCTGCCGTGAAATTAAAACGCCGAGACCGGCGCGCGCGTCGATAATATTTCCATGAGCGTCGATTCTGATTATGTCCGCCGAGTAAGCGTAGGAATCTTCATCATAATGGAGCGCAACCGCTTCGAAGGAGGCGTCCTGCGGGATAAAACCGATCAGCCTGCCGTTAAGTTCGACCGGTTCTTCCCATACATACTCGCCATTGTAATCGATTAAGTCGAGTGAACTTCTCTCTTCGGAAAATTTACCGATAAACCAGCCGCAGCCCTCCCAATGTTCGAATCGGGAAATTTCACGGTAACGGTCAGGGCTGCGCAATTCCGTTCGCCAGCGGACTGTGTTTTCCAGGTCGAAGCAAATCAGTTCATGTCCGCTCCGATTGAGATAAAGACTGGAGTTTATTATTACGATGTGTTCGTGGTTATTCACATGAAACGGAAAACGAGGATCGACGCGCCCCCGATCGAGGAATTCGTGATTGAGATCGCGGCGCCAAAGTATTTCGTCCCTGTCATTAAGCGCTACGATAAAACCCATGAAATTTTCATCGCCAATCTGTATAATCCATTGAGAATCGCCGATGTTGCCGGTTTCCAGATATACAGGATTTGTCTCCCAATGCGCGTCGAGCAGCCTGCCCCGGTCTGAGCGCTGTAAATAACCGTCTCTATCGACGCTCTGGATAAACGCTCCATTCTGAGGGTCGATCCAAACCGATTTAAAATCGCCGTCGGAAGCTACGACTGAGGCGAAAGCTGCAGTTTTCCCCGTTTGTCTTTCGAACAATTCGATCGGTCTATTGCCGGTCAGGATTTCGCCGTTCTCATCCAATTTGTAAAAACAGCGCAATCCATTGTATGGATTGACCGCCCAGACGTCTCGATCGTCAGCTTTTAAGAACCGGTAGGGTTTGCCGCACCCCGTTGGGAAGACAAGAATGCGGCTTTGCCGGTTCCAGACATATTCGCCTGCATCGTCGATGATCGCAGCGGCTAAGGCTTGATCCGGCTGGTTTTCAATCGCCGCCGGATGGCTGACATAGATCGATCCATCCTCAAAGGCAATATCTGAAAACGCCGCATCGATTTCAAGGAAATGATCGGTTAATTCCAAACCGCCGCCGTCCCAGGGGATTAATTCGCCTCCGGCGGGATCGATCAGTTGCAGTCGGGGTCGGCCCCAAGGCGCGAAATCATCGTCCTGTTGAATTGAATGCGTATATAAAAACGCGATTCTGCCATTGCCGTCAATCGCCCAGTTTGCCGTCATAACGAAAAAATCGTCATCAGGCGGAACTGCGACCGGTGCGTAATAGTCCGCCGTTATCTCACCGGAGGCGTCCATAACGGCAATTCCAAACTCATCGGTAAAATAGACATAGTGGAAAATGTAGAGCGATCCGTTTCGAGACGACGCCGCGCCCAATATCTCCGTATCTTCAGGGGCGTTTGGGACTTCTATTTCCCGCAGACCTTCCCAGCGCATTTCACCGGCGGGCGTCAACCGGTTGTAACAGCCTCCGCTCAGTAGCCATATTCCTCCCAGACCGTCGGGCTGAAGATCGATTCTTACTGCGGCTGTGTCCAGCAATACTCCCAATCTCGGAAAACCATCGACCGCTGCGCCGTTTTCGTCGAGCGCGAACGCCTTCCATTGTCCTTGTCCATAAACCGGAGCCGCAACATAAACAGCGCTTTCGGATCTCGGTATAACGAAGGGTTTTGCATTCCTGCGCAGGCTGCCGGCGCCAAGATCGACGCCATTTTCGCCCCACATAATTTCGCCGTCCGCGCTGATTTTCTGGACTCTGAACCTGTACCGGTCGTCATTTAAATATTCAGCCCAGGCGTTTACCGCCGTTCCGTCTTCAAGCCCGGCAATCGAGGTCGCCCAGGCCTGGAACTCAGGTCGAGAAATAATCAGCGGATTATCACGGAAGCGCAGTTCGCCGCCGGTATCGACGATCTGTACGCGCAACCGGAGGAACCTGCGATTGTCGTATTCGGAATAGGCGTAGATCACGCTTCCATCCTCGAACGTTTCCACAACTGCGCCGGGGGAACGAGTCGAGTGAGTGTAGTAGAGAGCGCCGTTCGGCCCAAAGCCCCATTGAGCCGAAGATGGAGCGGGGGGAAT
>CAZWOY010000235.1:0-6661 GCA_964635255.1 uncultured bacterium | reverse complement strand
AGAGTAAAACGATTTTAAACAGTCTTATAAAGTGTGAAAAGATGATTTGAGAGAGGGAATAGGATATATACTATTGTTCAGGGCACAAATAGATATGCAAAATAACGAGTTTTTTTTAAATAAAATGAAAATTCATTTCAAATCGCTAAAAAATAATATTGATAGACAATACAGTGCTTTTTCATTTTCATGAAACTGTAAAATTATCCTAATCTAAAAAACATGTGATTGACAAATTCTTATTTTATCATTAACTTGTCAGGTGAAAAAGACGATATAAAAAAGTAAATAGGGAAGTCTTTTAAAAACGTAATTTTGAAGAGGGTTGAACACTGATCGGTTTTACCGGCATATCGGAACATTCCCTGGACGAGCAACAAAGATTTCAACTGCGGAAAGATCTGAGAATCGTCATTAACGACGAAAGCGCGAAGACTTTCGTTCAGACGAGAGGAGCGGATAATTGTATTTATGTCTATCCGCTTCATAAGTGGAAAGAACGACTCGAACGCAAAACCGAAGGTTTACCGCAGGAAGTGGTAAAGAATATCGTCGCGTTCATGAGTTACAATTCGGCTACAGTAAACCTGGACGCCCAAAGTCGTATGAAAGTCGATCACGATTTGATGAAATGGGCGCAGCTTAGTAAGAATGTCATAGTAGCGGGCGCTTTCGACAGGTTCGAAATATGGCGTCCGACGTTGTTCGAAGAGCATCGCCAGATGTTGCAGGAAGCTTATGTCCCGCAATCGCCTGAACAAACTGCTGAGGACATCCTTGATGAGATGGGAATCGATCAGAAAAAGCTTGTCCGGGATATTTTAACGAAACTGTAAAGGATGAGCGGAAAATCGAACAAAAACGGTTTAGCAATTAGGGCGATGTGGGAATGGCGATGAATAGAAGCTCGTTAAAAAAAAATACAACGGGAAAATGAAATTCATCCATCGACCTGCGCTGATGGATGCGATTGTGGACAGCCTGCTTGAGACGGGCGGCGCGAAGTTCTTAGACATAACGGTTAACAACGGCAATTATCTCCGGCGGATCATAGAAAAATCGGTAAAACCGGTTGAGGTTTACGGGATCGATCTTGACGCCGGCGCTCTGGAGCGCGCGGCGGAAAACCTTAAAGAATTCGACGGCGTGCATTTAGCCGAGGGCAACCATGCAGATTTAAAAAAAATCTGTGAAGGGTGGGGGGTGAGCGAAGTTGACGGCGTCATTGGAGACTTCGGATTATCATCAGATCAACTTGACACTCCTGAGCGAAGTTTTTCTCATACTTCCCACTTTGACTTGGATATGCGTTATTCGAGAAAAACTGACCAAACTGCAGCGGATTTAATCAACACCTCTACGGAAAAAGAACTGAAAAGAATCATTTGGGAATACGGCGGGGAAAAAATGGCGGCGGCAATTGCGCGAGAAATCATAAAACGCAAGCCGGTTCGCAAAGCGAACGAACTGGCGGCTATCGTTTCGCGGATATGTTCGGGAAAGTACTTGAACAAGAGCTTAGCGCGCGTTTTTATGGCTTTCCGCGTTGCGGTCAATCGTGAGCTTGAGGCGATAAGCGCTATGCTGCCGGAGGCGTTCGATTTGCTTGCAAAGGGCGGCAGGCTTGCTTTTTTGGCTTATGACAGCAATGAAGACCGGCTCATCAAGACGTTTTTTACCGAGAAAAGCAAAAGCTGTATATGTCCGCCGGAATTTCCTGTGTGCATCTGCAATAAGAAACCAGAATTGAGAATTTTAACCCCAAAACCGGTTGTGCCGGGGAAGGAAGAAGTTGAGGAGAATCCTCGAAGTAAATCGGCTCGGCTTCGGATTGCCGAGAAACTTTAGGCAGAAAGAAATGGTGGAGAGGAACCATGTACTATACCCCAAGAAAACGACCTAATCCGCGGTCTATCGATCGAGACGGACGGTCTCTGAAGCTGCTGGGCTACGCCCTGCTGATATTTTTCGTCGCGATATTAATTGTCGCGAAGGAGAGCTGGCATAACAAATTGTCGCGAGAACTGTCGGCGGCGGTAGAAGAACGCAAAGAACTGCTGAACGAAGCCGGCAGAGTAGAATGCAAATACGCCGAAGTGGCGTTATCGCCTTTCATATCGACGCTCGCTGAAGAAGAGCTGAACATGGTGGCAGTCGATACTATTGCAGGCGTCATTTGGCTCGAACGGGAAAATGCGGAAATCACGCCTGAAGTTTACCAGGCGGACCCGTTTGATAATTCGATTATTCTCGATATTCTACGGAATAATCATAGAGACAGACATAAATAATGTTCAGCGACCGGAAAAATAAGCGAATTTTGATTCTCGCCGGTTTTGTTCTTGCCTTCGCGCTGCTGGTGTTCATTCAGTTATCCTGGGTTCAATTGCTGGACGGGAAGAAACTGAAGAATATCGCAGATAACCGCGGCAAATCCAAAATTCGCATCGAACCGCAGCGGGGCATTATCTATGACCGCAAAGGTCTGCCCCTCACGGAAAATCTGAGCGATTACACTAAACTGTCCGTCAATAAATACTACCTTATTAAACCCAATTTACTGATTGCAGACTTAGAGAAAATAACAGGCCGAACGAGCGACTATTTCTGGAGGAAGCTCGATTCACAGAGCGGATTTGTTACAATTGCGAATAAATTATCGCCGAAACAAGTCGCGGCTATCGAACGGCGAGGATGGAATCTATATAAGAGCGAGGATATAAGCCGGATTTATCCCTATAAGAAGACGGCAGCCCAGTTGATCGGTTTTTTAAGCGTCGATAATTATGGCATTTCAGCTATAGAAATGGTATATGACGACGTCCTGCGCGGCGAACCCGGCTGGCGCGTTGTCGAAGTCGATGTTCACGGCAATCTTAAATATCGTCAAAAACTGCCCTATCAGCCTCCGGTTAATGGCGGGGATATAGTTTTGACTATCGACGTCAATATTCAAACGATCTTAGAAGAAGAACTTGCAATAGCGCGCAGATATCACAACGCAGCCAGCGCCAGCGGATTGATTATGAATCCTCAAACCGGCGAAATATACGCTATGGCTACTGTCGAAGGATTCGACGCCAACGATCCGCATGCCTATCCGGAAGAAAACCAGCGGAACCGCGCGGTTTGCGATCTGATGGAATTCGGATCGACGTTTAAGGCAATATCCGCGGCGTTGCTGCTGGAACATGGCTATGTATCCACAAATACTATGATCGATACAGAACCGGGATACATAGTCGTACATGGCAAACGAATAGACGATACCGAGAGTCATGGACTTATAACTTTTTCCGAATCTATTGAATATTCCTCGAATGTGGCTATGATAAAAATGTTCGAAAAGATCTCGCCGGAAAAAATCTATAATTTTGTCGATCGCTTTGGATTCTTCGAAGAAACCGGTATTGAATTGACCGGCGAAGTTACTGCGCTGCTGTTGAAGCCGGAAAACTGGTCTGGAACAACTAAAAGCAACGTCGTTATTGGGCAGGGAATCGCGGCGTCGATGTTATCTCTCGCCCAAGCTTATCAGATAATTTGCAATAATGGAAAGATCGTTAAGCCGAGACTTGTGTACGGAATTCGATATCCTGACGGGAGAAGCGAATTGTTTGAACCTCGTACCGGGAAACAGATTATTTCGGAAGCAACGGCGGATACGCTGGTAAATATCTTTGAACGCGTGGTTAAGAATGGAACGGCTCAACAAGCGGCGATTAAGGGAATTCGAGTTGCGGCAAAAACGGGAACGGCGCAAAAACCCAATCTTGAAACCGGCGGCTATTATAAGGATCGATATTTATCGAACCTGGTGGGATTTTTCCCGGTGGAGGATCCTAAATATCTGATGATGGTTGCGATAGACGAACCGCGCAGAAATGGCTATTACGCAAGTCAATGCGCTGCGCCTGCGTTTCGAAGAATCGGCGAGAAATTAACCGGATTTGACGCCAATTTTAATAAGAGCGGCCTATATAACAAGAAATCCGGAGATTCCAATATAAAGTTAGAAGACTACTGTTCGCTTAGAAAATCCGAAGCGGCTGCAAGACTGAATAAAAATGGTCTAAAGGCTAATTATACAGGAAGGGGAGAATTTATTTACGATCAATCTATCCCACCTGGCGTTATGGTAGAAAAAGGAACGAGAATTAAACTCACACTCGGTTCTGAGGGCCTTACTGATTTAGGAAATGTAATTGTGCCGATCTTGACTGATTTTTCGCTGCGCGACGCCATATACAAAGCGACAAAAGCCGGATTAACCGTTAAATGTCTTGGTTCCGGCAGAGTGGTGAACCAGTCGATTAAGTGCGGTTCAAAGGTAAAGTTAGGCGAATTATGCGTATTAAGGGCGGAATAGGCATGGTTAGTATCGACAAAATATTGAACGCAATTGACTGCGTCCGGACTATTGGGAAACTGCCCGAAAAAATCTATGGAATTACGCAGGATTCGCGAATCGTAAAGCCCGGATATATTTTCGCAGCCAGACAAGGTCTGAAAACCAGCGGGTTGAAATTCGCGGATCAGGCAAAGCGCGCGGGCGCGGTGGCGATTATGACCAACGAACCCGTAAGCGGAGAGATCGATCTGCCGGTAATTCAGGTTGAAGATTTTCGCGTAACGCTGATTAGGCTTTCCAAAATAATTTTCGATTATCCTTCGAGAAAATTGAGACTTATTGGAATTACGAGCACCGATGGAAAGACAACGACAGTGCGTTTGCTGCATTCGATTATCAGCGCTTATGGGAATCCTTGCGGCTACATGACGACTATCGGCTATAGTACAGCGGGAGGAATATACGGGCCGGAACTGACGACGCCGGATATCGATAGAACCTGCGGCTTGCTGGCGGAAACGGTAGAAAATGCGAGGTTGAGCGATTCATCAAAACACGCCTGGATGGTCATGGAAGTTTCATCGCATGGGCTGGCGTTGGGAAGAGTCTCCGGATTGCATTTTCACGCCGCAGGCTTTATTAACTTGACCAGCGAGCATCGCGATTTTCATCCAACTATGGAACATTACGCCCTGACAAAATCCAGGCTTTTCAGCAAGCTCGATTCCGATCGTCCGGCGGTGATAAATATCGGCGGCAAGTGGTCGAAGGTCATGATCGAAAACTGCAGCGGCAAGGTGATAACTTACGGCGGATCAGGTTCCGGCGCGGACTTCGAATATCGGATTTTAGATCAAAGTTTAAAAGGCGGGCGTTTCCTTATCGATTTTAAAGACTGCCAAATCGAAGTCAATTCGCCTCTTATCGGCAATTTCCAGGGCGATAATATCACTTTAGCCGCTGGTCTCGCATACGCCTGCGGGATCGACTGCGACAGCATCGTTCGGGGAATTGAGCAATTGCCCGTCGTTCCCGGCAGGATGGAATTGGTCGACGCCAGCCAGCCATTTCATGTTGTGGTCGATTTTTCGCACACGGCGCATGCTTTGGAAAATGCGTTAAAATCGATCAGGCCTTTGGTAAAAAAGCGCATTATCACCGTTTTCGGCGCCGGCGGCGACAGAGACAAATCCAAGCGTCCCGAGATGGGAAAAGTGGTTGCGGATTTATCAGATCTGGCAATAGTTACGAGCGACAATCCGCGCACGGAAGATCCTTTGGCGATTATTTCGGAAATTGCGGGCGGCGTTAATCTTGAACATATTCGCAAGACGGCTATCGAGCCTGACCGGAAAGCCGCTATTTACAAGGCTGTCAGAATGTGTAAGCCAGATGACGTCTTACTCATCACCGGAAAGGGAGCGGAAAAGATACAGATAATAGGCGATGAAAAATTTCCATTCGATGATAAACAGGTCGCGCTTGAGGCTTTACAGGATATGGGGTGGCGTTCAACAGAGGGGAATGAAGGATGATCTATTGGTTAATTTTTCCGTTAAAAGAATACATATCCGGTCTTAATGTAATTCGCTACATCACTTTCAGAGCGGGACTCGGAGCTGTTTTTGCCTTCCTGATCTGTGTTATCGTCGGACCGATAGTCATTAAGCGGATGCTTAAAACCGGAATTATCGACGAAGTGCGCGCAGACGGTCCCGAGTCGCACAAGCAGAAAGCGGTAACTCCGACGATGGGCGGTTTGATAATGCTGCCGGCGATTATCCTTTCGACGCTGCTGTTTGCGCGCCTGGACAATCCGCAAATATGGATTGCGATCATAGCCACTGCCTGGATGGGCTGTGTCGGCTGGCTGGACGACTATTTAAAAAAGAAAAAAGGCAAAAAAGGATTGGCGGAGCGGTACAAATTGATCTTTCAGGTTGCCTTAAGTTTGCTGATCGGATTTTTCTTGATTCAGTTTCCCGAATCGCTTTCAATCCAATTTGCCGAAAATAAGACCTATTCGACGGTTCCGTTCTTTAAAAACCTCATGCTCGATTTTGCGCCTTTCGGGCTGTGGGGTTTTTTTATCCTTATGGTGACCATCGTTATGACCGGCACTACCAATGCGGTGAACCTCACTGACGGCCTTGACGGACTTGCGGCTGGTTTGGTGGGCATCGTCGCGGTGGGCTTAGCAGCGTTATCATATTTCACTGGAAATACAATAATAAGCAACTACCTGAATATAATATTCCTGCCGGGAAGCGGCGAGCTAACGATTTTCTGCATGGCAATTTTAGGCGCGGT
>CAZWOY010000234.1:0-6663 GCA_964635255.1 uncultured bacterium | reverse complement strand
TTCCTTCGACATAGCGCGAAAACTATCATGGATTCCAGCTTTCGCTGGAATGACTGCATACGGAACGTTATTATCCCAGCAATTACTTACCCGCGACCATCCGTTGCATCCGTGTTATCCGCGTTCCTATTCCTCCCGCTCACGCTTGAAAAACCTCCGCTTAACCGGCAGCCATCCAAACCAGTCATCGACTACAATCGAATAGATCGTAGGTATCGCGAACAGCGTCATCATAGTAGCTACAACCAACCCCCATATTATAGTCGTCGCAAATGGTCCCCAGGTTTCGGATTTGCCGCCCAAACCTATCGCCATCGGCGTCAATCCGAGAATCGTTGTTAACGAGGTTAGAATCACCGGGCGCAGCCGCACATGTCCGGATTCGATTATCGACCGCCATCGACCGCCATTGCGCCGGCGCTTGTTGTTAATAAAGCTTATCAGGACAATCGCGTCGTTCACCGCAATGCCGGCTAACGCCACCATCGCGTACATCGTCAGGATCGAAAACGGATTGCCGCTGATGATTAAGCCTAACATCGATCCGATGAAAGCAAACGGAATGGTCATCAGAATGATAAACGCCTGCCGGACGGATTTGAACTGCGCGCCTAAAATGGTGAAAATCAGCAGTATTCCAAATAAAAACAACCTGCCTAAGTCATTGAAAGCTTCCTTAAATTCCTGAAATTCACCCCTAAAATCAAGGCGATAACCCGGATATTTGACGGATATATCTTTAAATTGTTCGATAATCTTAGAATTTACTTCAACTACGGAGGTTGTTTGATTGTCAATGTTTGCCGATACGGTAATCGCTCGTTCTTTTTCGAAGCGTTTGATTCGGAACAGAGTCGGGGCTTCTACGAAATCGCAGATATTATCAAGCCGCACCAATTGTCCGGTCGGCGTTAGGATATTGATATTCCGCAAGCCTTCGACGCCCATGTCATTCCCGCCTTTAAGCTTGACGCGGACGTCCACCTCTTCGTCCCCGTCTCGGAAAATAGTCGCTTCGTTCCCTTCGACAGCGTTTCGAACTTCCGTCGCAATCATGGCGGCGTTTAGTCCATAATAGGCGGCGCGCGGCTCATCGACGACTATTTTTATTTCCTTTTTGCCCGTCCAGTAGTCGTTTCCAACGTCATAGACGCCGGGCGTCGTTCTCAGCGCATCCTCAACTTCCGCAGCCACAACCTGGAGCTCATCCAGATATTTGCCTTTGACTTTAACCTCTACCGGCTTGCCGACCGGCGGGCCGCCGCTCATCTTTTTAATCTCGATCTTAATTGGTCCCGGGATTTTTTCAACTTTCTCTCTAATTTCGTTCATAATCTCGTCCATTTCCCGGTCGCGCAGTCCTTTTTCCACTAAATCAACGACCACCTGTCCGACATGATCGGCAAATATCCAGTCGTCCTCCGTTTGCATCAGTCCTGCATTGGCAATGACAGTATGAATTTCCTCCTTTGGCATTTGCAATGCGATCTCCTCCATCTTGCTTATAACTCTATCCGTATCTTCCAATCTGGATCCGGGAGGCATTGTGGCATATATGTAAAACTGAGAAAATTCATCGCCGCGGAATAATTCGACGCCCACAAACGGTATGAGCGCCCCCATAACAGCCATTAAAATAAAGATGAAAGGACCGACCAGATACCTTCTTCGCACCAGCCAAATCAGCACATGGGTGTAAATTCTTCTCAGATTTCGGAACCATCTGTCAGATCCGTGAGCTTTCTTGCCTCCCCATTCGGCAAAGTGTGAAGGCGCGATCAAGAAAACTTCCACCATCGAAGCCAAAAGCGTCATGGAAACGATTATCGGTATTACCCGCATAAACTTGCCGATGATCCCGGTCATCAGCATTAACGGCAGGAATGCGGCGATTGTGGTCAGGGTTGCGGATATGACAGGCCAGAATACTTCCGACGCGCCGTTGATCGAAGCTTGCATGGGCGATTCGCCCATCTGCCGCCGCCGGAAACAGTTCTCAACCACGATAATAGCGTCATCGACCACAACGCCCAGAACCAGCATCAATCCAAACAGCGAGCTCCCGTTGAAGGTCTGCCCGGTCTGGCGCATGAAAATGAACGCCGCCATAAAGGCGATGGGAATGCCAATGGCTGCAACCAAAGCATTCCTGAAACCCATGAAGATATAGAGCAGCAGAATTACCAGCGCGAATCCGAGGATCGCATTCGCCTGAAGCTTGCCTAAAATGTCCTTTATATAAATGCCGTTGTCGTTCGTGAAGACTATTTTCGAATTGAGCGGCAGTTCGTGCTGGTATTTCCGAGCGACTTCTTTGACCTGTTCGATAACGTCCAAAGAATTTGCTTTCGCGCCTTTTGATATTGACAATGTCGAAGCGGGATTGCCGTCCATCCGGCTGCGCGTGGCTTCTCTTTCCCAACCGTCTTTTACTTCGGCAATCTGACCCAGATATAAATGATTTCCGTTCGGATTCCACCTGACGACGATTTTTTCGATTTCATCGACGGTTTCAACCTCGCCGATCGTGCGAACCAAATACGCTTCGTTGCCGATATTCATTTCCCCTGCCGGAATGTTCAGATTCCGCCCGCTGAGGGACTGCACGATTTGCGACAATGACGTCCTGTGTTGATAGAGCTTGCTCTGATCGACTTCTACCCAGATCTCACGTTCGCGCGTTCCGGATTGGGCGACTTTAGCGACGCCCTCCAAGTCCATTATATCGTCTTTTAATCTCTCGGTAATTCGGTGCAGTTCGCGTTCCGGCATGTCGCCGGCAATAGAAACCGATATGACCGGAATAAATTCATCCGAACTCAATTCCATATACATCGGGTCGAGAGCGTCTTCCGGGAAATTTATGCCATTAACTTTAGATTCGATCTCATTTTTGCGCTCTCGGTATTCGCTCTCACTAATATCCTCGAATTTAATCGATACGAATCCCGAACCTTCGCTTGATTCGGATGTCAGCATTTTTATATCTTCGACGTCGTCGATTTCATCTTCGATCTTTACCGTAATGAGCTTTTCGACTTCCTCAGCTCCGACGCCAGGATAGGGAACGATCACGAACATCCAGTTGAAGACTATTTTAGGATTTAGTTCGCGCGGCAGTTCGATCAGCGAAATCGTACCTAAGATGAAAATGGCTATCATCAAGATATTGACAAGCAGCGGATTCTTTACGGAATATTCTATTATCTTCATATTATTGCCGGTTTAAAGTACAGCCGTTTCTGCGTTGAAACCCGTCCGATAAATCTAAGCCGTATTTCATTCCCATTTCGATTAATCGGTTTTTAATTCGAGCGACACTTTCTGACCGTCTTTCAGGCTCTCTTTACCGATAGTCACAAGCGTATCGCCGATTTGTACGCCGGATTCGATGAGAATTCTCTCATCGTTCTTTGCCTTAATCGTTATTTCGGAGCGATTTGCACGGTCGCCTCGGATTTTGAAAACATGAGTTTTGTCGTCTATCGTAACAACGGCGTTTCGGGGAAGTACAACCTCATTCTCGAATTTATCGAGTACAATTCTGGCAGTCGCTGCCATGCCCGGAATTAATTTCAGATCTTTATTTTCAATATGAATTTCCACAGGAAAAAGTCTCGTTGCCATATCGGCGGCTATTCCGACTGCGTAAACCGTTCCTTCGAAATTCAATCCGCCTCGACTCTCGGTTTTCACTAAGACTGTTTGCCCCTCTTCGATTCTTATTATTGCATCCTCCGGGACTCCGATGTGAAGCTTGATCGGATTTATCTGAACGATTTCGGCAACCGGCGTTCCCGGGGCGAGACTCTGCCCTAATTCAACCAATTGAGAAGAAATTCTGCCGTTAAAGGGCATTTTTACCTTGGTTTCTTTCAGGTTTCTCGCAGACATGCCAAATTGAGCTTCGGCGGCGGCAAGTCCTGCTTCAGCGCTCAGCTTGCCCAAATACGCCGATTCAAGCTCGTTTTTCGATAAATCGCCCTGATCATGAAGCTGCTTGAATCTGTCGTAATCGCTCTTTTGCTTCTCTGCTGAAATCTTAGCGGCTTCGAAATTTGCTTTTGCCTGATCGAAGGTCAATTTGGCGATTTCATCGTCCAACGACAGTATCACTTCGCCTTTTTCGACGTATTCGCCAATGTCGGCTTTCCACTCTTGGACGCGCCCGCCGGCTTCAGAACTGATCATTGTTCTATAGCGAGCTTTAAGCACGCCGTTAACGGAAATTGTCTCTTGAAAATCAGCGGGGGTTGTCAATTCTCCAATAACGGGAATTTCCTGTTCGAGACTTGTTTGATCCGGCGTTATTGGCGGCGTTTCCTTCTTTAAATCGGTGGATCTGCGCGTGAAAATAAAGACGATGATAAGAATCAGAAGAACGCCGAAAATGACAACGTATTTAAAAGGTATTTTCATACTGCTTAATTAAAATGACTACCAGGTTCTTTTTAAATCCAACGGCGGCGGGGCGTCATCGTCTTTTGGGGGATCAAGCCGCACTACGTCCACAGCCTGAATTCCTTTATCGCCTTTGATGACCGAATATTCGACCGGTTCATCCTTAACCAGAATTCTATGCGACTTGCCTTTAACATCGCTGTAATGGACGAATACTTTAACTCCATCTTCACCCATTATAAATCCAAAGCCTTTGCGATTCAGAAAATTTATGACAACGCCTCTAATTCGTTTTTTCCCTTGCTTGTGAAGTTCGAACGGACCCATTTGGATTCTCTGTTTTTGAATGAATAAATATACAAATTGAATATTAAGAAAACCTAAAATGTTTCAAATTAAGTCGGTTTAAAGAAAAAAAACTGAAATGATAACGTGAGATTCCATTCATTGCAGATCATTCATAATTCCATTTACTGCTATGTGCACTAAACTGTGTACATACTCATTGAGTTGCATAAATCATAACTCGTTCCCATGCTCCAGCGTGGGAACGCATATCGACCTTATGCAGTTAAGTATGCATTCCCACGCGGGAGCGTGGGAACGAGTCGGTAAAGATTCCATTCATTGCGGATAATTCATAATTCCATTTATCCATATCGGATTCAAAAATAAAAAAGCTAAATTCCTCTTGAATAGGAATTTAGCTTTTTAATAAAAGAATAATATTTTTCTACAGATCGTCTATAACAAAATTTACCTCCGCGCCGCAAACCTTGCAATAGGAGCTATTGAGATTGACCATTTCTACATTAAATCCATCGCGTTTTACAAGCAAGGCTCCGCACTTACAGTAAGAATCCTGCCCTTCGCCGGTCCATAAATTTCCTAAATAGACCCAGTCTAATTTCGATTTAGCCAAATCCAAGGCGTCCTTCATAAATTCTATGTCTGTGGGCGGTTCCTCGTAGCGATTTGCTGGAAAATACCGCGTCAGATGGAGCGGAATCGACTTGTCGATAGACGCAATCCAATCGATAAGCATTTCAAATTTCTTTAAATCAGTTGAAACTCCGGTCACGAGCAGATGCGTCAATTCAAGATGTTTGCCTGAATCGTGAATTATGCGTATGGTCCTTTGAACGTCTTCCAGACGCCCGCCGCAATAATTCATGTAACATCTGTCATCCTGAACCTTCAGATCGATGTTAAAGGCGTCTGTGTATGGGAGCAACTCTTTCAAAGGCTGTTCGTTAATATAGCCGTTTGAAATAAAGAGATTTACTAATCCTCTTTCGTGCAGCAGCCGGCCGGCGTCTCGGGCATATTCAAACCAGATCAAGGGTTCTGCATAGGTGTAGGCAACGCCGATGCCATCAAGAGCATCCACCATATCGACCAACTGATCCGGCAGCACTAAACGCGTTGGTGAGAAATTTTGTGAAATTTGCCAATTTTGGCACCATTTGCATCGAAGGTTGCACCCGTTCGGACCAACTGAAAGAATCTCGCTGCCTGGGTAAAAATGGTACAAGGGTTTCTTTTCGATGGGATCCAGATTCAGAGACGTAATCATCCCGTAATTGGTAGCAGCCAATCGTCCATCGATTACTTTTTTCCCGCCGCAAACTCCTTCAGATCCTTCCTCGAGTTTACATTCATGCGGACATACTTTGCATTGTATCCTATCTCCCAACTTTTGTTGAAAAGACACATCTACTAATGGAGGATTCTCAATCAGCGTATCGAATGCTTGTTGGTTTTTGGTTTTTTCCATCACTATGAAATACGAAAGAAGTAGTTCAAAATTAGATTTTCTTATCTAAGGGTAAATCTTTAGAAATTTTTTCGAAAAAAAATCACAGATTTAAATCGACTAACCAGGAATTTGATTAGATTCACCTGAGTCGATATTAGTATCACGATGCTTCAGATAATTCGTTTGCCAAATTAGCTTGAATATTACAGTGGAATATTACCATGTCGTTTTTTCGGATTCTGGTCAACTTTATCCTCCAGCATTTCAAATGCAGAAATCAATTTTGGCCTCGTGTGCAAAGGCTCGATCACTTCATCGACATATCCTCTTTCCGCAGCAATGTAAGGATTGGCAAACTTATTTGTAAATTCCTCTTCGAATTCTTTAATCGCCTGTTCAGGATTGTCCGAATTTGCTATCTGTTTTGCAAATATAATCTCAACAGCTCCCTTTGGTCCCATGACGGCGATTTCAGCCGATGGCCAGGCGATGTTTATATCGCC
>CAZWOY010000233.1:0-6709 GCA_964635255.1 uncultured bacterium | reverse complement strand
TAATGGAGTGTCAGCTTGCAGACGAGGGCGTCTGCAAGCTCTCGTTTCTGTTGTATGCAAATAGTAATAATGACAATCATAATCAGCCTGTTAATCGCGTTTGGCGCATTAATAGCTTTTTTATGGGCGGTGAAGAGCGGGCAGTACGATGACGCCTATACGCCGGCGGTCAGGATTCTGCACGATGACCGGCCGGTCGGGGTCGATTCGGATCAAAAAGACAAGAAGCAAACAAACAAGGATAAAATAAATGCAGATCGAGACATTCCGATACGATAACCGTATCGTGAAAATGTTTACTTATGCGACGCTCTTCTGGGGTTTGGTCGGGATGGCGATTGGGTTTTTGCTGGCGTCCCAGATTTTTGCGCCCTCTCTGAACTTTCTTACGAAGTATATAACTTTCGGCAGGCTTAGACCGGTACACACTAATGCCGCCATTTTCGCGTTTGTCGGAAACGGCTTCTTTATGGGCGCTTATTACAGTCTGCAAAGACTATTGAAAGCCCGGATGTACAGCGATCTCCTCAGCAAGATCAATTTCTGGGGCTGGCAATTAATCATTCTCTCGGCTGCAATCACGATTCCGCTTGGATTAACAACCAGCAAGGAATACGCCGAACTTGAATGGCCGATTGATATTGCGATAACCGTCGTCTGGCTGATCTTCGGGATCAACATGACCGGCACGATGCTGCGCAGGCGCGTGAAGCATTTATATGTCTCGATCTGGTTTTATATTTCGACTTTTGTAACGATCGCTATTCTTCATGTTGTCAACAGTTTTGAAATCCCGGTGACCTTATTTAAAAGTTATTCGCTGTACGCCGGAGCACAGGATGCTTTGGTGCAGTGGTGGTACGGGCATAACGCCGTGGCATTTTTCCTGACGACGCCCTATCTGGGATTGATGTATTATTTTGTTCCGAAAGCCGCCAACAGACCGCTGTTTTCCTATACGCTGTCGATAATTTCTTTCTGGTCGTTGATCTTCGCCTATATCTGGGTAGGTCCTCATCATCTGCTTTACACCGCCCTGCCGGAATGGCTGCAAGGGTTGGGAACCGTATTCTCGATTATGCTGTTGGCGCCGTCCTGGGGAAGTACGGTTAATGGACTGCTCACTCTAAAAGGCACGTTTCACGAGTTTAGAATCAAGCCCGAATTAAAATTCCTTACCGTTGCTATCGTGGCTTACGGTATGGCTACGTTCGAGGGTCCCATGCTGGCGCTGAAATCGGTAAATGCAATTTCACACTACACGGACTGGACGATCGCGCATGTACACGTTGGCGTCCTGGGATGGAACGGCTTTCTGACGTTTGGGATATTCTACTGGCTGATTCCGAGACTGTTCGATACGAAGCTGTTTTCGAGGAAATTAGCCAACCTTCATTTCTGGCTCGGTTTAACCGGCGCCGTATTGTATGCGGTTTCGATGTGGTATGCCGGCATTTCATCAGGAGTTAACCGGTTGGCGTTTAACGATGATGGATTCTTAAAATTCGGATCATTCCTGGAAACGACCCTGAACATAGTCCCCGCTTATCATGCGCGCGCATTGGGAGGCGCGCTGTACTTGATCGGCGCTTTGATAATGCTGTATAATCTTATTAAAACGATCAAATCCGGTTCGTTTGCCGATGAGACTGAGGTTCAAGCTCCGCCGCTGGACAAGCATTATCTGCAGGAAAAAACTTTCTGGCATCGCTGGATCGAGAGCCGCCCGATTCAATTCACAATCTGGGCTATTATCGCAATTGGGATCGGCACTGCGCTTGAATTGATTCCGGCGTTCGCGATAAAATCCAACGTGAAAACCATCGAGAATGTTCAACCTTATACGCCGCTGGAACTGCAAGGCAGGGATCTATATATCAGGGAAGGCTGCTTAGCCTGCCACAGCCAGATGGTGCGACCGTTCAGAGCCGAATATGAACGTTACGGCGAGTATTCGAAAGCCGGCGAATTCGTTTACGACCATCCTTTCCTGTGGGGATCGAAACGCACCGGACCGGATTTGCACAGAGTCGGGGGAAAGTATCCCGACGCCTGGCACTACAACCACATGGAAGACCCGGAATCTATGTCGCCGGGATCGATCATGCCTTTATATCCGTGGCTTCTATCGGACAAACTCGATACAAGCGCTACTGAGGCGAAAATCGAAGCCTTGCGAAAATTGGGCGTTCCTTATCCGGAAGGCTATAGCGCTAAAGCAAACGAAGACCTGATGAAACAGGCGGAAGAAATTGCCAAGTCGCTTCAGGATGCAGGAATCACGACCACGCCCGATAAAGAAATAATCGCTTTAATTGCCTATCTGCAAAGGCTTGGAACCGATATTAAAGCGCAGGAAGGAGATTAATCATGGAACTTTTTCAATGGTGCGCCCAACATGTTGCAGTTATGGGGAGCATATCTCTATTCATTGTCGCAGTTTTTTTTATCGGTTCGCTAATTTGGGCGTTGAAACTCGATAGCGGCTATAAAAGGCGGATGAAAAATCTGCCATTGGATCACTCGGAATTTTCGTTAGGAGAAGAAGAAAATAATGGCCGATGATTTAAATCCAAAGGATCTTAATAATGAATTCGACGGCATTCAGGAACATGAGCGAATTCCTCCAAAGTGGTGGATAGGGCTGTTTATAATCACCTGGATCGCCGGTATTGGATACTTCCTTCACTATAATCTGATTGGCGCCGGCGACTCGCAGATTGTGGAGTTCAAAAAACAGATAAACCCTGACTATCGAAAAGCAGAATTCATTTCCGACGCTTCATTTTTCGGAATAATCCAAAACCGCTATGGATTGCAACCCCCATTTCAGATTAAAAACGAACCGCCGACGCCAAGAGAATACAGCGAAATAACGGATCAGATAAACCAACCGTTCGTTTCACAGATTCTTAGCGCTATGTACGCGGCGGATCGATCGGAATTGGAGAAGTTGAAGAAAAATTTCCCGGATATTTTCGAATACTACCTTAGCGGTTACAAACCCGCGGGCATCGATGCATTAGCAAGTATCGGGGACGAGGAGAAGCAAAACCAATTTTTAGCCAATCTGAGCGATTATTCGCCTTTGGACGACGAAGGCAGCCTTCAGAGTGGCGTAGAAATCTTTAAGAAAGAGTGCGTTTCCTGCCACGGCGAGCAGGGGGGAGGCGGCATCGGACCTAACCTCACTGACGAGTACTGGATTCATGGCGGCGGCTTTTCGGATATTCTGAGAACTATATACAACGGCGTGCCAGAGAAAGGCATGGTTTCGTGGGGCGGGATCTTGACTAACGAACAAATAGTAAGCGTTGCGAGTTATATCACAACGCTGCGGGGAACTAATCCGCCGGATGCAAAAGGACCGGAAGGCGAAAAAACGGGAGGTTGATTTCAGCATGTCGAACACTTTTGTTGAACATGTTTTATATATTACAATGTGTAATAAATAGTGTACAACTTACCGGCTCGTTCCCACGCTCCTGCGTGGGAATGCATACTTACTATATAAGGCCGATATGCATTCCCACGCAGGAGCGTGGGAACGAGTTCTGGTTTATGCGCCTCAAGGAGTACGTACACTATTTAATGCACATAGTAGTAATGCAGAAACGCCAACTTACAAATAAATCAATTATTTTATTCTGATTTTGATCTTTTAGGCTCATATCTATGCAATACATAAAACGCCTGATACTGTTCATTTCCTTCATCCTCCTTTACTTCATCGGAAAAGAGGCTTTAGAACTATATACGAACCTGTACGCCGTTAATCCTTACCTGGGCTACGCTTTAATAATCGCCGTCGTCCTATTCCTTGTATATTTTGCAGGAATCCCGATTTACAAAATCATCAGTTTGCCTGTAAATATACCTCCGGCGAAATCCAGGGATCAGGAGTCGGAGGTGGTTGTCGAGCGTTTGAAACGATTCCGTGAAAATCCTTATTTCCGCGAAATCGGTTTTGAAACCTCCACAGAAAAGAGCGAACGCGAGCAGTATGACGAGTGCATCGAAAGGTTAAGTGAGAAATGCGTCGAAATTAGAAAGAGATATGTCAATCAGTTGTTCCTCAGCACGGCTGTTTCCCAGAACGGTTTTCTGGACGCGATTCTGATCTTGTCGGCGAATACGAATATGATCAAAGAGATATTCTATCTTTACAATGGCAGGACCTCGAACCGCGACCTGGTTGCCATTGGCGTGAAGGTTTACTATTCGATGGCGATCAGCGGATCGGAAGCGATCGAGTATGCCACGGAGGAGGTTTTCTCCAAGCTGTCAACCGAAACGATGAAGAGCATTCCCTTCATCGACAAGATCATCAGTTCATTAGCCGACGGTTTCGTAAACGCGACTTTGCTCACCCGGATTTCCTACATAACCGAAAACTACTGCAAACTAACCTACATCGAAAAAGACCGCGACCTCATGCCCCGCCCGCAATTTATAAAGGAGGTGGTTAAAAATCTGACCTCAGATTCCATGGAAATGATCAAGGAAAACCTGCGTAAAATGAGGAATGATAAATTTCAGAAGCTGCTGAAAAATGTCAATCCGATGTCGGTTTTGGTGGGCAAGTCTAAGCTGGGGGCGTATAAGAAGGGAGTTTAAGCGCTCAGTGTTAAAATCGTTCGAGTTTCAATAAACTTAATAATGCTTATTTATTGTCAGATCTGCTAAGTTTTTCCAGTTTTCCTATCCATTCACTAAAATGCCTGCACTGCTTGCGAATAGTATCCAAATTCATTTGCAAACACATGATCGAACCGGCTAATACTTTGTCGTAACGTCGAATGACGTCTTTAATCCGATAGGACGGCGGAGAATCATTGTCGATCAATTCCGGATTGCCACATTTATTGGCAATGGCGATAAGCCTTTTTATCTCGCTGTTCGTTAATCCCGGGTAGGCATATTCGAAGATTTCCGGTTCGGAAAATAGCAGCGCTTCAAACTCGTGCAATTGGATATAAGGAATAAACTGTCCACGCGGATGGTCGATCTTCTTCGCCAGTTCGGTTTCTAAACGCGAAATCCTATCGTAAGGCTGTAAAGATTTGCTCTCCTGAAATCCTGGAAAATAGTCCGGCAGGTGGAATAAATCGAACATTGTGGTGAAATATGAATCGGGATTATCGTCTTCTTTTATCCATGCGCTAATGTCGTTATAGGCTTTTTCGAAATTCATCAAACCGCCGCGATGAATCTTAATCCTGCCGTGTTTTTTCTCTATTTTTGTATAGACGCTTCTTGCATCGACAATTATGTTAAATCGAATGAGAAAATCTCTCAGTATTTCTTTAACGAAGGTCTCTTCGGTCTGTCCTTCGACAATAAAATGCAACCTTTTCATTTTATGGTCTTCCCCCCAAGACATTCTTTTCCCACAGTTCGCCGAGCGATTGATATTGTTCAAGCCATTCCTTTAATTGGGGATCTGAAAGACGTTTAAACTCCGAAACGCCTTTTCGCATCTCAACCACTATGACGTCCTCCGGCTCGAATTGATCTAAGAGATTAACCGATTGAGTGGCGATGATAATTTGTTTATCTTGAGCAACTTCATAGATCATGCCGCCCAGCAGCGACATAGCGTAAGGATGCAGTCCAAGCTCAGGCTCGTCGATGACGATAATGTCCGGCTGCAGATCGCTCGGCTGCAGCAAAAGTGTCGCAAGCGTCATAAATCTGAGCAGTCCATCGGAAATCTGATGCGGTCCGAACAGATAGTCCTGATATTTGTCGCGCCAATTTAGGATTATTCGGTCCGGATCCAACCTTAACGGATTTAGGTCGAAGTCTTTAAACTGCGGAGCGGCAAGTCTTATGGTACTAATTATTTTCCGATAATAAGGTTCATGTTTCTCGCGAAGCATGTACAAGTACGCCGCAAGGTTGCCGCCGTCGCTTCTTAAATAGTAATTATCATCGATTTTCCAAGTCCTTTTTATGTTTGCAGTTTGTGAAGTGTCATGAAATTGGTAATTCTGGCATTTTAATAAAACGCGGCTAATAAATTCTACCGTTTTTTTTGCCTTTTTAGGATTGCTCGCGATAGAAGATTCTTTGCCGCCGGGATCGAGATATATGGTTTGCCATTCTTTATCGCGTTTCCTATATTTTATTTTTTCCTCGGTAAATATTAAGATCTCCGGCGAAGCGTCGCTTAACCGGAAAGAATATACGCTGTCGCCCGTATCGGTTTCGAACTTCAGATCGACGCTCAGGTAAGGCGTCGTTTTAGCGCCGTAATGCAGGAACGCATTTGAAAATCCGTGAGAATTTATATAATTCTGCAAGCTGCCGGAACTCATTAAGTTTAACATCCGAAATATCGAGATAAAATTGCTTTTCCCGGCTCCGTTAGCGCCGATTAGGACATTGACGCCGCCTAAACCGATCCCGGCTTCTTTAATCGATTTGAAACCTTGAATGCTTACATTCTTGAGTTTACTCATGTTTTTCTCCGGTTCTTAACATAGGATTTACTACTACTATGTGCATTAAATAGTGTACATAGCAATAACAAAGAATTACGTTTTTTTTAATTGAGTAAATACTAATATTTTTCAATTCCGGCAATCTTTACAGCGTTAATTTACAAAGGATTTATCATTTTACAATTTGTTAAAAGCGTTTTACATTGGGTTTGAATCACAAAATCATTATTGCCTGCATGCAGGTATTAATAAGCGCATAAAAT
>CAZWOY010000232.1:0-6710 GCA_964635255.1 uncultured bacterium | reverse complement strand
CGCACTGGCAGGCAGGGACGCCTGCCCTACCAGATAAGTTTATTTTCATGTTCCGTGGCGAAGCTCGCTTCATGAATAATTACCATGGCAATAAATACTACCCGGATTCCGCCAAGCCGGGTTTCAAAGATTGATTGAGTTTAATCAGGCGATTATCGACAAAATTGTCTATTATTCCCCAGAGAACTTGACAAACAAGATAAAAAACGTTACAATACTAAGCATAAGTAATCCGAAGTAAAAACAACACGGAGTAAATTATGCGCAGATTTTTGATCGTTTTACCGATTTTGTTTGCAGCTTTTGCCTTTACATCGTTTTTTACAGCCTGTTCGTCACCGCCCGACGCCGAGATGGACGCAGCCGAAACCGCCGTCAGGCAAATGAATAACGCTGGCGCAGAAGAATTGGTGCCGAATTTATACGACAAAACGATTAAATATCATCAGGAAGCAAAATCGCTAAACGAACAGGGTAAATATGCGGAAGCAAAGAAACGTGCAGAGTTGACGGTCATGATGGCGGAAAAATGCGTCAAGGAAGCCGAAAGACTTTCGAAAGCGAGATCGAGAAACTAAGCATCTATCTTCGAACATCATCATTAAGCTGATACAAAGCTGAGCGGATTTATTTAGAATTAAACGGATGGTTTGCGCCATCCGTTTACGTTTTTGGTTGATATCTTTTATTTAAAATAATCCTTACAATCTGGAAGGCAGCCCCGAAATTGCCTTTCAATAACCTCTTGAGGAAACTGTAGCAGATTGAAAGGTAAACATAAGGCAACTTGCCCGGATTGTGCTTTCGCGTTATCAGCAATCGATTCCTTATAGTGTAAAAATCGCTGAACAGGCTTTTCGATTTATTTCGATCGCTTGAACCAATGCTTGCGCCCTGTTTGTGAAATACAATACTGTTTTCCGCAACGCCGAGCGAAAATCCGCCAGATTTCGCCCGCAGCGACCAATCGACGTCCTCATAGTACAAGAAATATTCCTCGTCCATCAGTCCCACCCGCCTTATAAACTCTCTACTTGCCAACATCGAAGCTCCGCAGATATAATCAAGCTTATCCGCCTTTTCGAATTCGGTGCAATGCCCCGTAAGCGCGAACCATTTGTTAAACCAGCCGCCCCCTATCAATTGAATCGTCTCGGGAGAATCATAGTATCTAATCTGGGAGCCGGCAATTCCCATTTGTGGTTTCTCAGCAAGGACTCTAACTAAGAGTCTAATTGAATCACGAGGAACTACTGTGTCATTGTTTAACAGCCAAACAAAATCAAAATCGGCTTCGATAGAATCCAGGTATCTGAAAGCCAGATTATTTCCACCTGCAAATCCAAGGTTCTGTGGAGAGGCGATTAAAGTCATGCGATGTTCGGTTTCAATTTTCTCAACACTGAACTCGGAATTTGCCGCGTTTACAAATGAATGAGTTATTGGCATATCAAGAGAGGTTTGAGTATTATTTTTTAACGGACTCTTGCCAATAACCGGCGTTTCTAATTTGCCGTCAGCCCAAAGTCTTATTTTTTCAACAGACCCGTCAGACGAACCATTATCGACAATTATAATGTGAAAATTTGTATAATCCAGACGGAACAGGCTTAAGAGACATTCAATAGTGTCACTCCAGCCATTCCAATTAACGAGCGTGATATAGACTTCCGGCTCTTCAGGCATTCTTAATAAACCAGCGATTAAAGATTATTCCGATCTTTGGATTCGAATATCATTCGAATTTTCTTTTTGCGCAATAAAATAAAAAAGAAGCACAAAACCAGACTCAACTCCACTACCAGAACGACGAACGCCATACCATTGCACATCCATATCGGCACAAAGACGATAATTCCAACCAGATCGACAATTGCAGCGATCCAGATTGAAATCGTGAACGCTCGATCATATCCCAGCGGCAGCAGCCATTGATTGCCTAAAACACTCGATATTGCGATAAAAGGCGATATAAAAGCCAGGATACGCATCGGCATAATCGATTTTTCGAATCCTTCGCCTAAAATAAATTTGACCAAAACCGGCGCAGAAAACCACAGAATTCCACAAAGAATTACACCCAGCGCAAATTCAGTCAATAGTGCATATCTAATCAGTTTAATAGACCTCTCAGGATCTTTGAACATTAAATGGCTTTGCTTTGGAAAAATTGTTCGATTTATAGGTTCAAAAACAATTACATTCGCCGCCCGGACTATTTTTTCCGCTCCGGAATAGACGCCAACGACGGCGGGATTTGTAAAAAATCCCAACAGCAATGGATTCGCAGCCTGGTAAATATTGCCGGCGAGACGGGTTTGGAAAAGGTAAAAGGCGGATCTAAGCGTTTTGATAACTTCGGACGCCGGAACCGGATACCATTTTATTTCTCTTGAAGCTATGAAGCCCGAGATTAAAAGCGAAATCAGACTTGACGCCGCATAAAAAAGGAATACCAGCCACAGGTCGTCGATCGATCTGATAAATAAAAACACAAAAATCGTAGCTGCAGCCCGTGAAAAAAACTCAATTAAGGCGACCAGTTTAAGTTTCTCCATTCCCTGAAAATACCAGATCAAATTTGAACCGAGCGCCGCAGCCCATAAAAAAGCAGAGACGACTAATCTTGGATTGTGATTGAACACCGGATAATAAAGATAGATAAAGAAAAATCCGACCGCCGACAATAAAATCAGAATACACTTGGCTGAAATTATAGAATAGAATAGCCGGGATCGCTTAGCTTCGTCATTTCTAACTCTTGCAGTTTCGCGAGTTCCCCAAAACGCGAAGTTATATTCGATAATGCTGGATGTATAAATTGCAAAGCTGTGGAACAGCGCATAGAGACCAAAGCCTTTTACGCCAAGCGTACGGCTGAGAAAGGGTATCAGGATTAAAGGGATAAAGTAGTTTACTAATTGAACGCTTGAAAGAGCAAAAACATTTTGAACAATGGTCTTGCTCATCAGTCTTGTAATGAATCGCGAGATCAATTAGAATGCTGGAATATTTATGTAAATATCAGGAGTTATTCAGTTTTTCGCAAAATTTCCTCACCGTTGTCGGCATTTCTCCGAACAGCTCAATTGCCTCGGTCGCATCGCCTCGCTCGCCGTCATTTTCAAGAAACTTAAACATTTTAGCGCCGAAAGTCATCTCGGGTTTGCCCATTATTTTACCCATTGCCGCAACCATCCACGCCGGCATTTTCAGGATTTTCTTCTTAGGGTGGCAGATGTCTCTGAACGTGGTTACAGCTTGTCGGTAGGAAATTTTCTCAGGTCCGAACGCCCAGAATACTTTGTTGGCGGCTCTTTCATCCCTTAGCGCTTTAGCTATCCATCCGCCCAGATCATCCGCGCATAGCCATGACGCTTCCATTTCTCCGTTTCCTATCATACCGATACTGCCGGGGCGAACTGATTTCGTCAGCGTTTCCATGAACCATGACGGCCGCCAGATTGTGTATGGAACGCCGCTCCCTCTTATCGCTTCTTCTGCAAGCCACTTGGCTCTGGATGGGGGGAAAGTCTGTTCTTCATTTACATTTGCGCCGGATATGTAACTAACTCGCTTAAGATTAGAGTTTTTAGCAGCCGCTGCGAAAGTTTTGGCTCCGCGGAATTCATTTTTAAAGCAGTCCTTAAATTTCGGACCGCTTGGAAGGTTTAAATGAACGGCGTCTTGTCCCGCTAAGGCTTTTTCAACTGATTCCAAATCGGTAATATCCAGAGCAACTGCTTTAAAGCCTTCATTGAACTCCCTGAAAACTTTATCGGTCGATCTCGATCCGATGGAAACCTGAAATCCTTCCGCCGCCAGCCTTTCTGCAACCGGCTTCCCCAGCATGCCTGTACCGCCGATGACTAAAACATTCTTTATATCTCCCATGAATTTCTCTCGTTTGATGTAAGATTAATATATTACGGTAAATGGACTACTTTCAATATCTTAGTTTCTGTACGGTTAGAAACTTGAACAAACAAAACGCCGGCGCGCCAGTTCTTTGAAGAAAATGAAATCAATCCGGATCCGCCCTTTTGCTTCGAATCGCCTTTCCATGAGTCAATCAACCTGCCTGAAACGTCAAATATCGAGATCGAGTATTCGCTAACATTTTTACTCTGGAATTTTAAATTTAACCTGTCATTAAAGGGATTGGGATAAGACTCGACACTAATCTCTTCCGGCAGCGTATTCACAGCCTCAATTATTCGACCGACTGACAATCCATCGGTCTGGTAATCGCTCGATCCGCTTAGCCATTCAATCGGCAGATCATGCCAATTGTTTCCCGAATGAAACTCAATCCGAAACTTTTCGCTTTCTATAAATCCATCGACTTCGCCGGTATTGGGATCATCTCCCCAAATCGGGAAACCGACTCTATCAGCGCCCATTAGAGTTGTTTGCCCATAGACATTTTCAGATTCATCCACCGCTCTAATTTTATCGAATTGCTCCGAATTTATAAGCAGAATACTCATATCGGATCCGGTCGGCAGGCAACTGAAATCGGGTTTTGAAATCAACGCCGCATCCTGGACGTCTTCCGGCTCCGGATAAATCAGGGTATCCACGGAACACATTTTGACTCTATATCCCTCTCCCGGCTCAAGAATGCCGATTCCGTTCCAATCCCATTCAGGCAGATAAAACGCGCCATCGTCGCGTTTCAAAATTATAAGGTTATCCTCAAGGGAAGCGACCGCAGGTTCAAGAGCTAATGGTTGCTGAGGAATGTAGGATATCAGATTCCAGCCGATACTCACTCGGACGGGAAATTCATTTGGAATTATCGATCCTCGAACGACAAAGTCAGTGGGTTGCGCAACTCGTATTTCATATCCCTGGGTTAAGTCCCAGTTCCTAAGATTATTAAAGCCGTGGTCGAGCCGCCAGAATCGTCCCCTGCCGTCTTTAACCATTACCAGCATTTCGTCTTCGATCAAAGGCGCTAAGATCGATTGAAAATCATGTAGAAATGGACTTACATTCAATGAAATTAAATTCCATCTGTTGGCGAGTGTAATTTGCTGATCTATAAACGGACTTCCATCGAGCGTTAATACGGATAAACCGTTGTTTGTATAGACTTCATCGCCGCGCGTAAACTCCGGAACAGCCTCCACAATTACATCATCCCAGGGCAGGTAAAACCAGAATGTCATGCGCTCGCCGGGAACGAATCCTTCAACTTCCTGCGTCAATCTATCATCGCTGCGAACCGGAATGCCTAAAGGCAATTCAGTAAATACTTTTGAACCGGCGCAAATTTGACCGGGCGTGAATACGCCAATTTCAAAGCCGGTTCTTATGGCCGCGCCTTCGAATGTAATTTCAGTTATTAATAAGCTGTGATCCTGACCGGTTGGACCCGGCGCAACGAATCTTACCGGTTCAACCGGTAAGACGTGCAGGTTGTAATCGATTGAAAATGGCTCGGCATTTATGCCGTTATGAAAAACGCCTAACTCCATCGATAAATCCTGATCAGGCTCTACGCCGATAGTGTTTAGAATTATAGAGACGTCCAGATTTTCACCGGCTTGCAGAACTGAATATTGAGGCGTTGCTTCAATCCAATCAACTTCCCGATGGAATTGAAGCGCCACTTCAAGAGGTCCGTCTCCGGTATTTTCAACAGTAAACTGCAGCGTGTCGGTCTCCCCCGGCAGCATGTATGCAGTTCTTCTGCCTAACTGGCTTTGAAAATAACCGTGAACTTCCCTGTCGGCATGCGCAAAGCTGTTTAGAGCGATGGTTTGATTGTCCGCCTCGGCTAATCCATCATTAGTCAAAAAATCCGCATCGCCGAATACGACTATCGACCCTCCAAAGGAGTCATTTACTGCAATCCCGCCATAGTCCCATCTGTCAAAACCGATAATTTCGCCTCCCTCATCCTCATCGACGTCAACTTCTCCTCCTTCCAAGAAGTCAACTTGTTCAATTCCCTCACAAATCGGGTGATCGTTAAACACGGTAATCTCGCCCATCCCATCGCTTTGAGCAATATACAATCCGAATTGGTTAAGCGCCGGTCGAATATTTTCCGGACGCGATTGTGTATTATCAGCCAATACAATTAATCCGCCTCCTGCCGACACAAAGGAAAAAATACGATCGACCTCAGCCGCGGTGTAAGCCGAGTTGTAATTTGAAAGAACAGATATCACGAGAATATCGACGTTCCAAAGCCCCTGCCTGTGAACAGGTATATCGCTTTGCGAAACAGTATAGCCATTTTGCCTCAAAGTTTGAGCCAACTGACTGTAATTCCCATCGAGATCGTTATCGCCAAATGGTCTGTGACTCGTATCCCAAAGGACTCGGTGCGCTGGGTATGTTAAACTCGAAATAACCAGTAAGATTAGCAAAGCAGCCCGAACTAATGTTGCGAGTTTGATCATGGTTTTTCCTCAAATTATGCCGCCGGCGTCCGTTTCAAAGTTTGAAAAACACACCTCCCGCTTTTTCAAACCTGAAAATATTCTAAAATAACTAAATATAGCATATTGCGAGGAGTTATACAAGCTGAAAAGAAACGAATCGCGAGAAATTCTCTCAATTACGCATGTATGAATATTCCTCGCCCATGCATATAGAAAGTACGCAAGTAAAAATGAAATGTCATTAATTGGGTTATATTACTGGTAAAATAACGTTCCGTACGCAGTCATTCCAGCGAAAGCTGGAATCCATCT
>CAZWOY010000231.1:0-6714 GCA_964635255.1 uncultured bacterium | reverse complement strand
AAGGCAGGCGGGGACGCCTGCCCTACCGGTGGAATTTTTTATTTTCCCAGTAATTATTCATGAAGCGCGCACTCAATGCGATAAGTCTAAGATTTTCTTTTCCCGGAATACAGCCTTTGCCTTTTAAAACTAATCGAATAAATGCGATTATTCAATAATGATGAAATAATTTTTATCTCTTACTTTTCTTATCTGATTATGTTATATTAAAAATTTACACAAAAACTGAAAAAACGGAGTTTAGATGATTCACAGACTGACGTCTGGAGTTTTTTTCTTTTTAATTAGCTGCGGTGTTTTTCTCGCCGTACAAAATACTTGTGCACAACGGTACGAACCTGAATGGTCGGTTGCCCAGAACTTTTATGAAAAAGGGATTCTCTACTTCGACTTCGATGGCGACGGCAAGCAGGAATTAACTAAATTTCTATTCAATTCCGTCGTGGTGTATTCGGGCGTCAATGAGTTTGCGGTCGTTTGGAGCGTGATCGACGATAATCACGACGAACTGTTGCTGTGGGACAAATACGACACAGGCGGCGATAGCGAGATCGTTCTGTTCGTTGCGAGCGATATTTATGAGAATGCGTCTTCCGGTTTAGCCGCTTATGAGGCAGCCGGCGAGGAACCCTTATGGACGACGCAGGATTATGACGGCTATTACAGTTTTATCAGCTGTGACAATCTCGATGACGATGAGGATAAAGAAATCGCGATGGGATTGAACGAATGGGACGCGGACAACGAAGTCTATAATTCGCGTTTCGTTATTTTCGACTGCCAAAGCGGCGAAGAAGAATTTGCGAGCGGCGAATTTGCCGGATATATGGCGGGACCATACATCGGCGATATCGACGTCGACGACTCGATGGAGATCATGTTCAACCTTTACAACTATGCCGACAGCACATCGACTCTTACCGTATATTCGTTCAGGCCTGAGAATGGATACGTCGCTGATGGCGGCGTCCCGCAGAACCTGAGGTTCGGGCAGAATTATCCCAATCCGTTCAATGCGAGCACGGTTATTCCGATTCGCCTGGAACGACCGTCTCAACTTCAAATTAAGGTTTTCGACGTTCACGGCCGGATGATAAACACCGTTATCGAAGGAGAGATTACCGCCGGCTCCCACCGGTTTGTCTGGAACGGCAGAACCGGCGGCGGCGCGCGCGCGCCCAGCGGAATGTATTTCTATGAAGTTCGCATCGGAGATCGAGCCTACAAAAAACCGATGGTTTTGAGCAAATGAATTTAACCGGATTAATGGCTTTGCTGTCGCTTTATCCCTGGAATTTCGGCGCCAGCGGCTATTTTACCTACGGCGATATCAGCCGGAATCAGATATACAGGTCGCAATCCTATTACGTCGAATTCGATCGCCGGCAGCGGGATTATGTCATCGCAGGCTATGAACTGCTCGAAATCGATTCAGGATTCGACCGGGTGTATCGACAGGAAAATCTGCTCATTCAGAGCGGTTTCGATATTAAGACGTTCTTTCAACCCGGATTTACCGCAGGTCGCGTCAAGAGCAACGCGGCTGAGAACGGCTGGATTTTGGGCGGTCATTTCAGCGGCTATGTTTCGTCATTTTTCTACAGCGCCGGCTATGTCTATTCGGAATTAAACGGCTGGAATCCGGAAGTAAACGACACATCGTTTTTCCACATTGTGCAATGGGATTATTCCACCGGCTGGAATAAGCCGCCATTTAGTTTCAGCGCCGGCGTAACGACTACCAACGTCCGGGATGAAACGCGGCTGCTTTATGCGCTCGGATTCGATTATGAACTGAACAGCCGGTTTTACGCAGGAGCTTCGTTCAGTTTCGGGAGCGCAAGATTTTTTACCGATACGAAAATGCTGACGGTAATTAATAATCCCGATGAGTTGAAACGACAGTACCGGCTAAGGCTCTTATACCGCTTCACGCCCAATTTCGGAGTTATTGGGAATTACGTTCGCCGGGAGTATTCGCCCGTAATAGACAATGATTTCGTTTTCGATTACCATGCGCAGTATTATTCGGCGGGTTTGAACGTCAGGTTTTAAACAGACGCTTCGTTCCGGCTTTGGAGCGCTGGAATGACGGGGATTTAAATCAAGATCGGGAACATAAATGCATAGATTCTTTTTAGTCGCATTGATAATTTTCGCATTCACAGGCGTTCATTCAACCGCGCAGAACAAGGACGACGCGCAGTTGAAGGCGGAAATTGTCATAAACAGCAGTCATGGCTGGCCGACGCGGATTATCATAAGCGGGTACAATCCCAACGACGCCGCCTGGCTGGGAATGTCGTTCTACCCATACGGCATAGACGATTACATCACCGGCGGAAGGCATAATTTTCTCGAAATAAAAAAAGGCAATTTTTCGCAGGTTTTTCAGATAGATAAGGACTTATTAGGCGGAAGCTTCGAATTCGGATTGTGGGCGAAAAAGGTCGATAAAGTCGATTGTACAGAGGAATATTGCTACTGGTGTAAAATGTTCGGTTTTCACGTCGAGGAAAGTCTTGCGTATGCAAGCGGTTTATTAACTCAGCAGTCGGGTTATAATAAATGAGGTTCAAGTAATTTTATCTCAATTTCACAGCGGCTGACAATTGAAATATCTATTGTCAATTTCTTATAATATATTAATTTGACTAACGCAGACTGACATAAGGATGAAAGGGAAACACCTTGTTTTGTTCTGCGTATAACAAAAAGATTAAAGCGGCGCGTTTATTCGCTGCACAGGATTGCGCGAGAGCTTGCAGACGCCCTCGTCTGCAAGCATTAGTTTCGTTGGTTGTGCGGCGGCTTGCAGACGGGGGCGTCTGCAAGCATTAGTTTCGTTGATTATGCGGCGGCTTGCAGACGGGGGCGTCTGCAAGCATTAGTTTCGTTGATTGCGCGGCGGCTTGCAGACGGGGGCGTCTGCAAGCATTAGTTCCGTTGATTATGCGGCGGCTTGCAGACGGGGGCGTCTGCAAGCTCTCGTATAAGGGCGCGTGTAAGCTCTTCGAATCCAATTTACAGAATCGTTGACATTAGACCAAAGGATTTTGACAGAACAAGAAAATAAATATCCACCGAATCTTAGCGAGCGGGAGAAACTGATTCTGAGATACATTGTGCAGAATTATATTCTGACGGCAAATCCGGTCGGTTCAAGGGCGCTCTCTCGGAAACTGGATTTAGGACTGTCTCCATCCACTGTGCGCAACGCGATGTCGGACCTTGAAGAAATGGGATTGCTCACTCATCCCCACACATCCGCTGGACGATTGCCGACCGATCTCGGCTACAGGCTTTACGTAAACGATCTGATGCTCGTCGAAGACCTTTCACAGAACATTCGCGAATCGATCAGTGAATGCGTCGAGAAAATTTCTACCGAGGTATCGGATATTCTTGAGAGTATCGGATCGTCTCTTGCTGAAATCACTAAACTTTTATCGGTAATTTCCGCACCCGAGCTGTCCGCGGGCGAACTGGAGAGGATAGAACTTATCCGGATCGCCAATGAGCGGCTGATGATCGTAGTCATCGTAAAATCCGGACTAGTCAAAACGATAAATCTCGAAGTAAAAAGTTCAATTTCAAATGATGAAATAGCCGATACCGCCAGGTTCATAAATGAGCGGCTGGTAGGATTGCGATTATTGGAAATACCGGTTGTCATTCGGGAACGATTGGCGGGACATGGCCGGAGCCGGGATGCGGTCGTCCGATTGTTTTTGGATTTTCCCGAAAAAATATTCTCTGAAGACCATAAAATCGAGATGCAGATCGGCGGCGCGAGATATTTTCTGGAACAGCCGGAGTATCAATCCCCTGACAAACTTAAGGGCATAATCGAATTAATCGAAGACAAAGATGTTATCGTGCATCTGCTCAAGGACCGGGAAACGGGCGTCAAAGTTACTATTGGCAGCGAGAACGAGGGCGAAAGACTCAAAGATTTAAGCGTAATCACTTCGACCTATCGAGTTGGCGAATATAGCGGGGCTCTGGGAATTATTGGCCCCACAAGAATGAATTATTCGCGGGTTGTCGCCTTGCTCGATTATACATCGAAGCTGGTCAGCAAGAAGATCGAGGCAAAGGAATCATAAATCGAACGCTAAAAAAACAAAAGATATGAGAGTTAAAATAAACGAGAAAAAATCTCAAAAGGATCAGGGAAAAAACAAAGCGGGTATTCCTGATTCGATGGAAAACATAGAACCAGAAGCGTCTTCCGCAGATGAAGAGATGCGTGAACCGGATGAAATCCTTGAAAATAGTCAGGTGGACGCCGTTGAAACCGGTCCGGAAGAGGAAACCGGCGGCAGCGCGTTTGAAGAATTGAATTCGAAAGTCTCCGAACTCGAAGAAATGCTCGCGCTGGAACGCGATAAACGGATGAGGCTGATTGCGGAATATGATAACTATCGCCGGCGCACCCAGTCCGATTTTAAATCGATTACCGAAGCTGCAGGCGAGAGAATTATTTTAAAATTACTGCCTGTAATCGACGATTTTGACCGGTTATTCGCTCAAGATTTGGAAAAATCCGATTGCGAAGGTCTGCTGCAAGGCATGAAATTGATCGCCAGAAAGTTTGTCGAAATTCTTGGTTCCGAAGGATTAAAACCGATGAAATCGGTTGGGGAAGAATTCGACGCCGAGATTCACGAGGCGGTGGCTCAGATTTCCGATGGAAACAAACCGAGCGGAGAAATTTTAGTGGAAGCGGAAAAGGGATATATGCTGTATGATAAGATAATTAGACACCCGAAGGTTGTAGTGAACGCCGTGCCGGAATCGACTCCCGAGAGTGCGGATGAATAAACGAGACTACTACGAAATTCTGGGCATTGAACGCAACGCCGATAACGAAACCATCAAAAAAGCCTATCGAAAACTCGCGATGCAATACCACCCCGATCGCAATCCGGATGATTCAGACGCTGAGAATAAGTTTAAAGAGGTGGGCGAAGCCTATTCCGTGCTGTCCGACGCCAACCGGCGCGCAAGATACGACCGTTTCGGCCATGCGGGAGCTCAAGGTTCGGATCCTTTCAGCGGATTTGGATTCGACAGCCGCGGTTTTGATCCGTTCGATCTGTTCAAATCTGTTTTCGAAGGATTTAGCGCTGGTTTTGGCGATGATATTTTTGGGAGCGCAAGGAGCGGCGGTCGAAAAAGAGCCCGAAAAGGGACCGATATTTCCGTAACGATAAAACTCTCGCTGGAAGAAATTCAGACAGGCATTACTAAGAAGGTTAAACTTAAATACCAAAATATCTGCAGCCAGTGCAATGGATCGGGATCAAAGGACAGTGGGACCCGAACCTGTTCAAGATGTAATGGCAGCGGCGAGGTGCGGCAGGTTAACGAGTCGATATTCGGCAGATTTGTCAATATTTCCGCCTGCCCGGAATGCAATGGCGAAGGGCAAATAGTCGCCAATCCATGCAGTCTTTGCAGCGGAACCGGATTGGAGCGAGACGAAAAAGTAGTCAAAATTGGAGTTCCGGCAGGGGTGGGAGATGGACAGTATATGCGGATGCCCGGCGAGGGCAACAATGCTGTCAGAGGAGGTCAACCCGGCGATCTAATTGTGCATTTTAAAGAAAAAGAGCATGATCTTTTCAGCCGTCATGGAGACGATATCCTCTATGAAATGCATGTTAGCTATTCCGATGCCGTTTTGGGTGCTTCAGCCGAAGTTCCAACGCTAACAGGCAAGGTAAAGCTCACAATCCCAGCCGGAACGCCTTCCGGCAAGTTATTCAGGCTTAAAGGAAAGGGCATTCCGCACGTTAATCAAGGCGGACAAGGCGACCAACTCGTAAGAGTCGTGATTTATGTGCCTAAAAAAGTATCGACCAGCGAACGGAAGCTGTTGGAGAAGCTTGAGAATGAAATGGAAGTTGTGCAGCCCTCAAAAAATAAATCCTTTTTTAATAAAGTAAAGGACGTATTTAGTTAAGAAATAGTACAGCCTTGAGTTTCTTGCCCTATGATCTGGATGTTATTACTACGTGCAGAAAAAAAGTGTCATTGCGAGTCTGCCTTTGGCAGACTAAGCAATCTGCTAACATCTTGACAATGCCGGTATTGCGCTAATGTTAGCAAAACAACTGATCTCCCAAAAGATAAAACTATTTTATGCGCTTATTAATATCTTAGAGGCGCCATGAATGAGGAGTCCGATAAAACGAAATCATCCAAACCGCAAAAGCGGTGGTGGGACTTAGCCGGATGGGGCTTTAGCCAATACGAGCGCCGCGCGGTTTATTTCCTGCTCATGCTGATCCTTGTTGGCTCAGGAGTGCGATTATACCGTAATACGGTTTTATACGAACAATTGAAAATCGTCGCTGATTCCTCCGCTTGCCGATCTGATACTCTCAAAACCATTAACAATCCTCCTGCTATTGCCCTTAAAATCGATATTAATAAAGCATCGGTTGAAGACCTGGTAAAACTTCCCGGTATCGGACCTGTGAAAGCGAGGTCGATTTATGAATATAGAATTAAAAACGATGGTTTTCAGACGATAAAGGAATTGACTAATGTACATGGGATTGGCGATAAAACTCTGGATAGAATAGACGAATTTATTTTTGTCAAATCAGATGCCATTAAAGAGCTCGACTCCCTTAAATAATATTCCTGGGACAATAATAATTCCACCGGTAGGGCAGGCGTCCCTGCCTGCCTTCTCGACCT
>CAZWOY010000230.1:0-6715 GCA_964635255.1 uncultured bacterium | reverse complement strand
CGATTCATCGATAATCATCAGAAAATCATCCGGAAAATAACTTAATAGGGTCGCGGGCGGTTCGCCTGGATTCCTGCCGGAGAGATGCCGTGAATAGTTTTCGATTCCATTGCAATACCCTACTTCACTAAGCATTTCTAGATCGAATCTTGTGCGTTGCTCGAGCCGCTGAGCCTCAACGAGCTTATTTTGTCCGCGGAGTTCAGCCAGGCGTTCGCGCAGTTCGATGTTAATCGCCTTCATAGCTTCCTTTAATCTAGGCGGCGTCGTTATAAAGTGTTTCGCCGGGTATATGCCGGTTCTTTTCAAGGACGCTATTTTTTTACCGGTTACGAGATCGAAACGAGTTATTCGAACGATTTCATCCCATTCGAGCTCGACTCTGATTCCATAATCGTCGTAAGCGGGATGTATTTCTACCACGTCGCCGCGAACTCTGAAAGAACCCCTCCCAAAATCAATGTCATTTCTTGAATAATGAATATTAACCAGTTCCCGAAGCAAGGTCGTTCGATCCATTTCCTGTTCGAGCTCCAACAGAACTAACTGGTTTTTATATTCTTCCGGCGAGCCTAATCCGTAAATGGAGGAAACTGAAGCGACGATGACGACGTCGTCGCGTTCAAAAAGCGCGCTGGTCGCTCGAAGTCTTAGTTTATCGATTTCATCATTGACGGAAGTTTCCTTTTCAATATAGGTGTCGGATTGTGGCAAATAGGCTTCAGGCTGATAATAATCATAATAGCTGATGAAGTATTCGACGGCATTTTCAGGAAAGAAACCTTTAAATTCGCCGTACAATTGGGCTGCGAGAGTTTTATTGTGCGACAGTACGAGAGTCGGTTTATTCCAATGTTGGATTACATTGGCAATTGTGTAAGTTTTACCGGATCCGGTTACGCCGAGCAGCGTCTGGTGTTTTTGTCCTTCTTCAAGCCCTCTAATCAGAGAATCGATGGCTTGTTGCTGATCGCCTCTGGGACTGTATTCACTGACAAGGTTAAACTTGTTCAATTGATATTAACTTTGTTAAAACCTAAAGTCCGAGAAATTCCCTGGCAATGTTGCCGGCAAGCTGTGGATTTTCTTTTAATCGACGCGAAGAATAGGGATACCAATCTTCGCCGTAGGGAACGTAAACTCTCAACCTATGCCCGTCATTAATCAATATTTTTCTAAGCTCCGGATCGACTCCCAGCAACATTTGAAACTCGTATTGATCTTTCTTTAATCCGAGTTCATGTATTATGCGCAGCGCGTACCAGACAGTTTCTTCACAGTGTGTGGCAATTCCAATGTAGCATCCCGCTTTAAGGAGCTCTTCGAGTAAAAAGGCATAATTCTTAATAATAATCTTTTGTTCCTTATAAGCAATCAGGCGGGGTTCATTATAGATACCTTTGCAAAGCCTTAGATTTGCGCCAATTTTTTTCAACCATTGAATATCCTTGATCGTTCTCCGTAAATACGCTTGTAAAACCGTACCCACATTATTATAATGCTGAAATAGTTCATAGAAGATTTTAAGCGTATCGTCGGTGCAAACGTGGTTCTCCATATCTATTCTAACAAAATTATTCAATTTATCGGCATATTTCACAATTTCCGTGATGGATTTTTCACAGACGTCATAACCGATGCTTAATCCCAAGGCTGTTGGCTTCAGAGAAATATTCGAGTCAAGATTTTCACTTTCGATTGCCTGAAGTATTTCTTTGTAAGTATTTAAAGTCTGCGCTAATTTTTCTTTACTATCAGTATATTCACCAAGTAAATCCATCGTAGCCATAGCGCCATCATCGTTCAGTTGTTTAACCACGTTCACAGCATCAGACAATTGTTCCCCCGCTACATATCTGGATGCAATTTTCCCAACCAATTGTTTAGGAATTACCGGCATAGTACCGACAATCGCTTTATTGAATAGATCCATCGGCAGTCCTTTCTGGTTTCAGGTTAACAAGTAGTTTGACGATTAAGATCGGATTTTGTCCATCAATGGAAGTATAATGCCAACATCGTTTCTGTAACCACTCGATTCTGCAACTTTCAAAGCCGAATCGAGCAATTCCAGCGCTCTTGACGTCTGGTCGAGCTCGCTGCTTAAATACTTTGCAAGTACAATCAAGCCTTTTATAAGAGTTTCGCTGTCGCCCAATGTTCTCGCTTCATCGATGCCCTCCTGAATTAGTTCTTCCGAACCTTCGCGCTTCAATTTAATTAATCCTAATCCAACTTTGGCTGAGGCGATCGATGTTTTGCTGCCATAGGAGATCGCAATCTCTTTCGCAATTGTAAATTGTTTTTCGGCTTCTTCAAGTTCACCAGAATCCAAAAGTACAAATCCGAGATATCGTCTCGAATAATCTTCTGAAGCTTTATGTTTTATCTTTTGAGATTTTTCTAATGCTTTATATAATAATTCTTTTGCCTTATCCAATTGTCCTAAATAATAGTAGGTAAATCCGATATTGAGTAAAGTTCCTGGTTCTTGACCTTTTAAGTCATTTCTTTGTATTATCGCAAGCGCATCATTATAATATTCAGTTGCCTTGTTGAAATCGCCATATTCCAAATACCACGTTCCGATGTTTTTTAGCGAAGATGCCTGTCCTTGTATAAAATTCATCTGCCTTGAAATCTCAAGCAATTCTTTATAAGAATTCAGCGCGCGATCTCGTTCGCCTTTGATTTGATAGATAACCGCAATATTCGGAAGGCTTAAAGACTGAATATATTTCGATCCAATTCCCTTTGCAATTTCTCTCGCTTTTTCATAAGCTTCAAGCGCTTTGTCAAAAGCGCCTCTTTGGTGGTAGATTACGCCTATATTAATCAAATTAATCGCCTCGGATTTCAAGTTGCCAATTTTTTCATCATATTCGAGTGATTTCTGATAGTATTCCAGCGCTTTATCAAAGGCGCCAAGAGCTTTTTGGGATAAACCGCTGTTGGACAGCGCTGTGGACATACCTTTGTAATCTTTTAACTCCTCAGATTTTCTAATGCTCTGCTCAAAATATTCCAATGCTGTTTCGAATTGATTCCGATTGTTAAAGTAATTGCCATACGTAATATTGATCGTTATCTCTCCAAATGGATGATCGGTTGTCTCTAACAGTTTTTTCCCTTCATCCAGAGCGGATTTCATATCTTCCAGTTTATGAATGCGAAAATAATTATGCGCTAAATTACCGAGGCAATCGATTTTACCCTTTTTGTCATTTAATCTGTCCGTAATCTCTATCTGCTCTTTGAGGTCGTTTTCTTGCAAATCCATATTGCCCATAACGGCATAAACTTTGGCGCGCATGGTCAAAAGTTTAAAACGCTGCTCAGGATATTTAGCGGAAGGCGTGCGTTCCAATGCCTTAGTATAGTAATTTTCAGCGCTTTCATTAGCGTACAGATCGGTAGCCTTATCCCCTGCTATACCTAAATATTTAGAAGCGCGCACATCATCATCGGACTGATTGAAGTGCCGCGCTAAATCTTCGCACCATTCCACTATAGCGTCATTATACAGTTGTTCTATACAGGAACCTACTCGTTTGTGATATTCTCGTCGATGAGCAAATAAAAGACTATCGTAAGCTACTTCTGCAGTCAGTAGATTTTTAAAAATATATTGTATTAATTCGTTCGAAGTTTCGCTAATAATTATATCATTCGCTTCTAATTCCTTAATGGACTTTGAAATTTCCTCTTTCTGCATTTCGACTGGATAGGAATTCAGGACGATCTCTTCTCTGAATTGTCTCCCAATAACGGCGGCAATTTTTACAGTTAATTTCGCCTCCGGCTGCAAACGATCTAATTGACTCATTATCAAACTTGACAGCGTATCCGGCACTTCCACTTCAGAAAGATCACCGACCTTTTCTACGATTAATCCTTGTTTCTCCGAATGAGGCAGTATTCGTATTTTATTTCTCGCTACAAGGTTATCAACCAATTGTTCCGTAAACGAAATATTGCCATGTGATGAATCGTAGATGAAATCCATCAATTCTCTATCAATATCGATAGCATTCAGAAGCATCAATACTAATTCTTCTGTCTCATTTCTGTCGAGTTCTTTAAGTGAAATAAATCTCGCTGCAGGATGTTTCTCAATTTCAGCAATATGAGGCGTAATAAATTTTCTGCTGTAGGATCTTCTTGCTATAAGAAACAATATAGGTCTGTCTAAAAGGTTTCGAATCAGATATGAGATCAACGCAAGTGAATTGGTGTCGATCCATTGGACGTCTTCGAAAAGTAGTAGCAACGGTTTCTTATCCGTTAAATATTTGAAATATTGTAAGATAAAATCGAATAAGTTTTCCTGGCGCAATTGCGCATCGAAATGTTTTGTTATTTCATTATCCGGACATTCTATTCCTAATACGGAAGCTATAATTGGCAGTCTGAATCTATTTTGCGGATCTGCTTCATCGATGATTTTTTGGATTTTCTGCAGCGCTTCCTCGCCGCCACCGGCCGAAGGAAGATTCATTAAACGTCTAATTACTGAAATCCAAATCAGATATGGAGATCGCTTCGCATAACTTAGCGCTTCGCCCGCTGTGAGTGTAAATCCACTGTTTCTTGCGTTATCAAGCGCTTCCTGAGCTAATCTCGTCTTGCCGATACCGGCGTCGCCTTTTATTATTAAGACCTTTAAATTATTGTTAGTGACTTCTGATAGAGTTTGCTTAGTCTCTTTTAATTCTTCTATTTTGCCGATAAGTGGTTTTCTTTTGGCGTCAGTTCTCTTCTGTAGCTCCTTTTGTCTTAAACCTATAACACTGTATGTAGGCAGCGGTTTCTTTATGCCTTTAAAATTTACATAATCAGGATCCGAGTATTCAAAGATACTGCCTGCGCGTTTTTGAGTATTCTGATCGACTACTAACTGACCTGGTTTGCTGTAAGCCATTTGCCTGGCTGCAAGGTTTACGACGGTTCCCATAACGGTGTATTCCTGACGGCTGGGAGCGCCTACTTCGCCGGCGAAAACAGTACCGGTAGCGATTCCTATTCTTTGCGTCAATCCTAACTTATGCACTTTTTCATGGCCGCCAACCAACTCCAGGCCACAGTGGACTGCCAGTTCTTCATCATTTTCATGCGCCGTTGGGGCTCCAAAGGTTATTATCATTTTTGATCCTTTATCGCCCATATCAACCTTGTTGATAGAACCGCCATATCTACGGGTTAAATCGAAAACCCAACTGTATATTTCATCCAGCTTCCCGCCAACTGTATCATCGGTGTCATATTCTAATCCGGTAAAAGACATAAAGATTACAGAGACTTTTCGAATTTCGCCCACCATGTCCATGCCAAGCGCAATACGGTGAAAAACAGGCGGATCGATGAAAAGTTTGGCTAAATCGCCCCAGGATTTATTAATAGAATACTTAACCGGCTTGAAGCTTAATTCTGAAGATCTACAGGACTCCTTGACTCTAAAAAAGTTATTATTTACAGCTTTCCCTTCGATATTACACATATTCGCGACTGCGCTGGACAGTATTACCTGTCCTGATTTTCCGTGATGTTCAGCTTCCGCGGCTAAGTCTAACGGTTTTCCTGCCAATAAATATTCTTTGCCTGAGTCAGCTTCCGGACCAACAACCCGGAAAAGCACTATACCTGATGCAACGCCAATTTTCATACCAAGTGAAAAAGTACCGGCTTTTGTTTCAACATTTTGAAAATCCGACATTTTTTCCTGAAGATTCAACATTGTATTTACAGTTCTTATGGCTACGTCGGATTCATTCTCTTCATCGGCTACCGGAAAGAAAATTGTCATTGCATCGCCGCCAAACTTGCCTACAAAGCCTCCAGCATTCTCAATCCGGCTGATCATTTGCGTGAAGTATTTATTAAGTATGCTGGTGAGCGCTTCAGCGCCTTCTTTTCCGATTGTGGCAAGTTGTTCGGACATCTTTGTAAAGCCCGAGACATCGGCGAATGCTACAATTGCCGGAAATCTTTTTTCAACTGTGCCATCCTTTATAAAGGCTAAGAGCGGAGTGGGAACGAAAGAAGTAACTTTTTGAATATATTTCATAAAAACGTCTCTATCTACCGTTCTATTAATAGTTTAAGATATTGATTATCTATAAAAGACTTTTTATAGATAGTATTAAACGATTCAGTTTGTTTACATGTAAGACTTAAATCAAGTCCCACTTTAGTTTTAAAAAAAAATCTACTTACAATACAATCAATAATTGTACAATTATGTCGTTCAGGTTTAAATCGTAAAGTCATCTTAAAAGTGTTTTCCTTTTTAAGCCCTCATTTCAATGAAATGCGACTCCCAAATCTTAACGAAATTCTTCTAAATCTAAATCAAGTCATTTCATAGCGCATCGTTTTTTAAATTCCAATCAGGTCAAGTAAACAAACTCAAAGCACAGCATAATAAAATAAAGCTTTCCTTCCCGCAAAGCAAACAAGAGTGTTTTACGGATAAATACTTGTCGAATTTTGATTGATTTAGTATATCACTGCTTTTTGTCAAGTAAATATGAGTTGCGCAGGAAAAAGTTTAAAGAATATAATCGAGTTCGGATGGGCAGATCCGTGAATCGCAAACCCGGATGGGCATTTAGGCTGCCTTGAGTCTTTGTAGTTGCTTTTACTGGGAAAATAAAAAATCCCACCGGTAGGGCAGGCGTCTCTGCCTGCCTTCGCAACCTTGCAGGATCGCACAGGC
>CAZWOY010000229.1:0-6715 GCA_964635255.1 uncultured bacterium | reverse complement strand
TTGTTTACCACGCGGGAGCGTGGGAACGAGTCGCGGTTTGTTTACCACGCGGGAGCGTGGGAACGAGTCGCGGTTTGTTTACCACGCGGGAGCGTGGGAACGAGTCGCGGTTTGTTTACCACGCGGGAGCGTGGGAACGAGTCGCGGCTTATTCGCTACAAGCCGGTTGTACACTATTTAATGCGCATAGTAGTAATACAAGGTAAAAATAAAAGACTTTAAATGCAGGGCGGAGTCTTAATCCGCCAAAATTCTTTAATCAAGGGGGAGTCAATTTATGCTGCGTAGTATGACGGGCTACGGAATTGGCAAAGCAGAACATAACGGTCACGTAATTACTGTCGAAATACGCAGTGTAAACAACAGGTTTTTCGATGTTAATTTCAGATTGCCGCGCGCTCTTGTAAGATATGAATCCGAGCTGCGAGAAATAATCCGCAAACGGCTGCAGCGTGGAAGAATATCTTTTTTTATTAATGAGGAGTGGAGCGAAGACAGCACACTTGAGAAAAAAGTTGATAAAGGCAAGGCAAGGGCGTATTACAAAGCATTAGCCGATCTTAATACGGATCTGGGTTTGAAGGATGACGTCAAACTGGGACATCTTTTGTCGATGAATGACATCTTTCAGTCCCTCGACGATGAAGAGTATGTGGCGGAATTTTGGAACTTGACGAAGGATGCGACAGAAAAAGCCCTGGATGAAGTCGTTAAGGTCAGCTTAGCTGAAGGCAAAAACCTGACAAATGATCTTTCGAAGCGAATTAAATCGATTGAAATTGAAAAAGACCGGATTGCGGTTTTGGCGAAGGATCAGGTCAGCGAATATCAGTCCAAACTGTTTGAACGTTTGGAAGAGATCATCAGCGATGAGCGAATCGATCAATCGAGGATCGAAGCCGAAATCGCGCTTACCGCCGACAGGCTTGACATAACGGAAGAAATCGTACGTTTATCGAGCCATATCGATCTCTTTAAAAGCTCTTTAAAAGACAAAAAGTCTTCCGGCAAGACTTTAAACTTTATACTTCAAGAGATGGGTAGAGAGGTCAATACTATCGGGTCAAAAAGCTGGATGGTGGAAATTTCCCATGCCGCTCTGTCGATTAAAGAAGTGTTGGAACAAGTCCGAGAACAAGTGCAGAACATTGAGTAGCGGCAGAGGAAAGCTGTTCGTTTTATCAGGCGCGTCCGGCGGTGGTAAAACTACGATAATAAAACAAATTATCCGGCTGAGATCGAATTTTGTTTTCAGCATCTCTTTTACAACCCGCGAACCGCGTAAAGAGGAAATCGACGGGGTAGATTATTATTTCGTCAGCCATAAAGAATTTCACAGAAAAATCAAGGCGGGAGATTTTCTTGAATGGGCTGAAGTGCATGGCGAATTCTACGGCACCGACCGAGAAAAAACGATAGAATTGCTTGATGATGGAAAAAACATAATTCTCGACGTCGATGTGCATGGCGGCGAATCACTGCATAAAACTTATCCCGAAGCGGTTATGATCTTTATTTATCCACCTTCTGTTGAAGAGTTGCGCAGAAGGTTGATCGCAAGAGGCACAAACACAATGGAACAGATCGAGAAAAGGATATCAAGATATCCTTATGAGAAAAAACAGGGTGAAAAGTATGATTACCGAGTTTTAAACGAGGATCTGGATGCTACCGTCAAGGCAGTATTGGAAATAATCGATGATCACCTGGTTTAGAAAGGAAAGCAGGCAAGTTCATTTTTAAAAAAGGAAACAAAAAAATAGATGGAAGAAGAGAAAGAAAATAATAGTTTCGACGATTCCGAACCCTTTTCTGCAGAGGAACATAAGTCGCAGGAAGTTGAGGATAATTTTGAACAATCATTCGAGGAGTTTTTCAGAACTTCTGCCGAACAAAAGAAAAGAAAAGAACGACGCGAGAAGAAAAATATTGAGATTCTAAGAGCTTCGCTCGATTGGCGGATCGATGATTTCGAAGGCGTTACCGAAAGCGTTTATGAAGCCGTGATGGTGGCGGCGCGGCGTGCAAGGCAGGTTGGCAGGCGCCAGAAACAGGAAATCGACGCCTGGAACACTACGCTCGAAGCGACCGAAATGATAAATCCCGAATCCGAAGAAAACGATGAACCGGGAATCGATCACTTTCATCATGTGAAGCCCACTGTAAGAGCTCTGAATGAATTAAAGGATCAAAAGATAAAATACTATTATGAGCAGAAGGAGAAGGACAAGTTGCTGAGCGAAGAACAGGTGTAAATATCGCGCCGGTGAAAAGGAACAATGTGCAAACAATTAGATTGATTCAACTGAGAGTAAGAAATTTCAGCCCGGATTTTAACAAATCCGGGTGTTGTTTTTTCAAGGATACTAAATATTTGTTCGTTAAATCGTTTTTCTACCTCTAGATCAATGCCTATGAACGAAATTGAACGCCTAAATTATCTGGACGGGAAAAAAATTCTGCTGATTGTGACCGGCGGGATAGCGGCATATAAGATCTGTTCCCTGATCCGTGAATTGAAAAGGCTAAATTCCGAAGTGAAGGTTATCGCTACCAAATCAGCTTGTGAATTTATTACGCCGCTTACCTATTCGACGCTTTCCGGAAATCCGGTTTATAACTCGCTTTTTCCAAAGCCCGACCCGGCTAAACCAATTCATCTCGATCTTTCAGAATGGGCTGATCTTCTGGTAGCTGCGCCCGCAACGGCAAATTTTATTGCCAAGATTTCCCATGGCATTGCCGACGATCTCGCTTCAACGGTTGCAATGGCGTTCGATGGAAAAATACTCGCCGCGCCGGCGATGAATCCAAAGATGTGGAATAATCCGGCCGTGAAGGAAAATGTTCAGGCGTTAAAAACCCGCGGGATCAGTTTGGTTGGTCCAGAGGAAGGCGAAATGGCAGGGATCGATGAAAAACCGGGGGTTGGAAGGATGAGCGAGCCGGATAAGATTTTGAACTCTATCGAATATATTTTAGCGGATAAAACGCTTCTTGCTGGAAAAAAAGTCCTCGTAACTTCAGGCGCAACAAGAGAATCGATAGATCCGGTTCGATTTATCAGCAACAACTCAAGCGGTATGATGGGCGCGGCTCTAGCCCGGCAGGCAAGACTTAGAGGAGCCGGCGTCATTCTGGTTAAATGCAAGGGAGCCGTTAATCCAAATCTGGATGGGATTAACGTCATTGAAGTCATCAGCGCTAAAGACATGGCGGACGCCGTTAAAGCGCAATTTGCGCAAATCGATATGCTGATTATGGCTGCGGCGGTTTCCGACTGGACGGTCGGTAATATCGCCGGCAAGAAGATCAAAAAGAAAGACGGAGCGCCCGATTTAAAGCTTGAAAAAACTGAAGATATTCTCGCCTGGGTTGGATCCGAATGTACAAATCAGGTAATAGTCGGTTTTGCTCTTGAGACGAACGATCATTTTGAAAATGCTCAAAAGAAAATAAAAGAAAAAAATATCGACATTATCGCGCTTAACGATCCGACGCAAACTCATTCGGCATTCGGCGGCGATACCACGCGATTGACGCTGATTGCAAGGGACGGCGGCGTAAAAGAACTGCCCTTCGCGACCAAGCGAAAAGCGGCGGATCTGCTTCTTGAATTCTCGGCGCAATTATTGAATTAATGTCTCTTTTTCCGTACCTTCCATCTGACAAAAACTTTTTTTAATGTGAGGATTCAAATCCATGTCCACCGATACCGGTGAACTTGTGAAATTTCTACAACAGTACTCGGAATTGGAGCCTGAGGTCATTCTGGACAATCTTGAAAATGCAGCGTATTCTGAAATGAAGTCCAAGTTCAATAATTTTAAATCATTGGAAAAGGAAGCGCTTTCCTGCACGAAATGCCCTCTTTCGGAAAATCGTAAAAATGTCGTGTTCGGGACAGGTAATATAAATACCCGGCTGATGTTTATCGGCGAAGGTCCAGGCGCGGACGAAGACCGGCAGGGAAAACCGTTTGTCGGCAGAGCCGGTCAATTGCTGAACAGAATTCTGAAGGCGATGGAATTGGAGCGGTCGGAAGTCTATATTGCCAACGTCGTAAAATGCAGACCGCCGGCAAACAGAGATCCTGAGCGGCATGAGGCTGAAACATGCATGCCTTATCTGAAAAAACAGATCGAAATTATCGATCCTGACGTATTGGTCGCTCTTGGCAGAATCGCGGCGGTTTATCTGTTAAATTTAAATCCGAATACGCCCTTAAAAGCGGTCCGGGAGAGGATTCAAAATTACAAAAACAAACCGTTGATAGTAACCTACCATCCGGCGGCTATGTTAAGATTCTCAAAATACAAAGCTCCCACGTGGGAGGATATGCAGAAAGCAATGAAACTGTTATCAGGCGAACTTAAGTGGGAACCTGAGAAAAGCGTTTTTGAAACGGGGTAATACAGGCAAAAAATAGCCGATGACTCATTTATCACGCAAGAGCGAGGGAGCGAGTTGAAAACGGCTAATCGACAATCGCCGGCAAACTGAAATATGGCAGAGACACAAGCAAAAAAAAGAAAAAAAAGCGCAGGCGGCGCAAATTTTGCGGATTTAGGCGGGCGCGTACAACCGAACAATATCGAAATGGAGCGCGCAGCGCTCTGTTCCGCCCTGTTAAGTAAAACGGGATTTGCGCGGATAGCCAACTACCTTGAAGCGGAGTCCTTCTACGATCACAAACATCGCCTGATATTTTCCGCTATGAAGAGACTTCATGATCGGGGAGTTGCAATCGACGGACTGACCGTGAGCGATGAACTCGAGAACTTAGGCGATTTGGAGACCGCCGGCGGCGATCTCTATCTTGCCGAATTGTCAAATGAGGTTGCCACCGCCGCCCATGCGGAGGATTACGCGAAAAAAGTTCTCGATAAATATCTCCTGCGAAGATTGATAAACACGGCTACCCAGGCTGTGCTTGAAGCTTATGAAGCGCCGGAAGCGCCGGAACTGATCGATACGACCCTGAAACGGCTGTTTGAAGTTTACAGCAGCCGCGGCGCCGGAGGTTTTGAAAACTTAAGGGATATACTTGATAAAACCCATGAGGAATTTAAAGAAACTCAAGCGACTGAAGGCGGCGTCAAAGGCATCGGCACAGGTTATCACCGACTCGATGATCTAACTTCCGGTTTCCAGAGAGGCGATCTTGTGATAATTGCCGCCAGACCATCTATGGGAAAGACGGCGTTTAGTCTATGTCTCGCGAGAAATGCATGCAAGCTTCACAAGAAAAAAGTCGGATTCTTTTCCCTGGAAATGTCATCCATAGCGATAGCCATGCGATTATTGGCGCTGGAAGGCAGAATAAATCTTCACCGGCTCAGATCAGGCAAGTTATTTGATCGCGAGTTCCCAAAATTAGCTGAAGCGACGGAGAACCTCTGGGATTATGATTTTTTTGTAGATGATACCAGCGGACTGAGTTTGATGGAAATGCGCGCCAGATCTTTGATGTTGAAGCAGCAGCATAACGTAGATATTATTTTCATCGATTACCTGGGCTTAATGACGCCGCCCAAAATTGACAGCCGTGAACAGCAGGTCGCTTATATTTCCAGAGGCTTGAAAGCCCTCGCGCGGGAATTGGACATCCCGGTGGTTGCATTGTCGCAGCTTTCCCGCGCGGTAGAGGGCCGGGGCGACAAGCGTCCGCAGTTATCCGACCTGCGCGATTCCGGAGCTATCGAACAGGATGCGGATCTGGTGATGTTTATCTATCGTGAAGCTGTATATACAAAAGATGAGGAAAAGGAAACCAATGAAGACGGCGTCGATACAAACTATAAGACTGTCGATAATTCTGCAGAGATCTTAATAAGAAAGCAAAGAAACGGACCCACCGGAAAGGACGAATTAATTTTCGTTCCCGACTATGCAACCTTTGAGAATCCCTCCGACCAGGCGGCGCTTGAACACGCAGAAACTTACGCAGACAAGAGCTCGCCGTCGGATGAAGATATGCCGTTTTAAGCGTTTTGCCACCGAGGGCGCAGAGGACGCAGAGATTGTTCAAATATTTTCCACCTCTTCAGCCCTCAACGCCAGAACTGAAAATAGTCCAAAATCACAAAATCACAAAATCACTTCGCCAAAACCATCTTCCGAACCCGCCTGCCGCCTTCAGCTTCCAAAACCGCAAAATAAAGCCCCGCCGGAGCTTCACTACCATCCCAGGAAAACGCATGCCCCCCTTCCAACATGACGTCACCACAACATTCCAACATTTCCCGCCCATGCACGTCATAAACCCGCAGCGAAACATCCTGAGCGAAAGGCAGATAAAATTTCAAATTAACCACCGCATTAAACGGATTAGGCGAGGGAGCATACAGCATCGCTTCAGTGGGCAAATCTGCGAAATCCGCGAAATCTGCTGTTCGTTCCGCATCATAAACCTCCACCTCCCATCGAATCGTATCCGCCTCCACCCCTTCGGTCACATAAGCCACAACCTCATGCATCCCAATTTCATTAAACAAAATATCGATATCGTTCCCAAAGTCCAGTTCCTCCCCGTCGATCGTCCAAAGGCATTCAAGGGAGTCAGATTCCTCATTGAACGGAAAGATCGAAAAATCGACGGTCGTATCCACCGGCGCGCGGAACTCCAGCTCGTGAGGCCACCACCACCAGACGACCGAATTGACCGCGACCTCCCACGCGATCCGCTCCTCGACGTCCTCATGCCAAACGCGGC
>CAZWOY010000228.1:0-6723 GCA_964635255.1 uncultured bacterium | reverse complement strand
CTCGTCTGCAAGTTGACAATCCATTACAACAGAAACGAGAGCTTGCAGACGAGGGCGTCTGCAAGCTCTCATATCTTTCACAACCCTATCCTCTTCCCCGCCCAACTTGTCATTAATGTCGTAAACACAGCCACGGAAATCGAACTTAACGGCATCAGGATCGCCGAAACCAGCGGCGTTAATTTGCCGGATAAGGCAAATCCCAAGCCGATAACATTGTATAAAAACGACAGAATGAAGCTCGCGATAATGATTTTCATGCCGGCTTTGGCTAAACTGAGAAAATCATTGAGCCGGTTAAGCCTTTCGGCGTCAAGAAGCGCATCGCTCGCCGGCGAAAAATTCGTCATGTCCTCAGTAATCGCCACCCCGGCGTCTCCGGCTTTCAGCGCGCCTGCATCGTTCAAACCGTCCCCGATCATCATCACCTGTTCTCCGCGCGCTCTTAATTGCTCTATCGCCTCAAGCTTATCGTGCGGCGACTGGTTGAACCTGATATCGGCTTTTGGGGTAAATATTTTCTCGATATTGCGCCGTTCCCGGTCGTTATCGCCGGAAAGCAGAACCAGCTTGAATTTCGCGCCTAATCTCCGGATCTGCTTATCTAATCCTCGCCTGTAAGCGTTTTTTATCGCAAAATATCCCTTGACTTCGCCGTCGATGGATATAAAAACCTGCGACCGGGCTTTTTCATCCGCTTCGCCTCCTACCCATAAACGCGAACCGGCTTTCACCGAATGACCGTCGATTCTTCCGTTAATCCCTTTTCCCGGGAACTCGTTGTAGTCTTCGACTTGGGTTGTTTCGACGTCTTTTAGATACCTGTAGATCCTGACGCTAAGCGGATGCGTCGAGTGTTTCACGACGGACTTGATCCATTTCAATTCCTCGCCTGACAACTGCTTCCCGTAAAACTCCAGATCATCAGCCCCGCTCTTGGTCAGCGTGCCGGTTTTATCGAACACAATCGTCGTGATTTTAGCCAGTCTCTCGACAACCTCGTTGTTTTTTAGATAAAAACTGTTCCTTCCGAATATGCGCATAACCGATCCGAGCGTGAACGGCGTCGCTAAAGCCAGTGCGCATGGACAGGCGACAATCAGCGCCGATGTGAAAACCATCGCAGCCAGGCCAGGATCTTTACCCCACCAGTAAATTGCGGCTGAGACCGCGATGCCAAGGACGGCAAACGTGAAATATTTTGCCACCCGGTTCGCGAAATTCGTGATCGTGTTCTTATCCGGTTTCTTGAATGCGTCGTTTTCCCACAACCGCGTCAAATAACTCTGCGAAACCTTTTTGACGACTTCAAGCTCTATCGCCCCGCCGATCTGCCTGCCGCCGGCATAAATCAAGTCGCCGGCGCCGCGTTCGACCGGATCGGACTCGCCGGTTACGAAACTGTAGTCGATGGCGGCTTCGCCTTTCATCAGAATCGCATCCGCCGGTATCAGTTCGCCGCTGCGCACCATGATTCTATCTTTTGGTTCGAGGCTGGTTACTGTTATGGTCGTTTCGATCCCATCGTTGATTTTAGTAACCGCGACCGGGAAATATGATTTATAATTCCGGTCGAAACTCAGCGCATCGTATGTTTTCTTTTGAAAGAACTTGCCTATCAACAGGAAAAACACGAATCCCGCCAACGAGTCCATATAGCCGGCTCCCGTTCCAGAAAGGATTTCATAAGCGCTGCGGGCAAAAAGGGCGACAATCCCCAGCGCGACCGGAACGTCCATATTGACGATTTTTTGCTTCAATCCCGCCCATGCCGAAGCGAAATAGACGTTCCCGCTGTAAAAGAACACGGGCAAAGCCAAAAACAGCTTGATAAAATCGAACACCCGCCTCAGAACCGGATCGATCTGCTCGCCGACAGTAAGAAAGTATTCCGGCAAACTGAAGATCATGATATTCACAAAAGCAAATCCCGCAACGCCTAATTGGAATTTCAGCTTTCTGTCGATGGCTCCGCTTTCCTTTTCATCCAGATCTTCCAGGCTGATCCGCGGCTCATAGCCGATGTTGGCAAGCAGTTCAACCACTTCCCGCAGACTGATTTCCTGTTCATGGAACGTCAGGCTGACCTGCCGCTTGAGAAAATTAACCGTTGAGTGCGTAATTGCCGGATTCAGCCCGTACAGATGTTCGAGCAGGTAAATGCACGAACTGCAGTGCATTCCCGGCACATAAAACGTCGCCTTCGCATTAGCGCCGTCGGAAAACTCGATCAGCCTGCGCTTAACGTTCTCATCGTCCAAAAAACCATACTTCAGCCCCGCTCCCGCTTCCTTAGGAATATTCCCCGGCTGTTCGCCTTCCGCATAATAGGCGCACAGATCCTTAGCGTCCAGCAGTTCATAAACCGCCTTGCACCCGTTGCAGCAAAAAGCCTTCTCTCCAATCCGCGGATCGCCGTCTTTAGTGGGCAAACCGCAGTGGTAGCAGGGCGGGTTTTTGACTATAGTATTTAAGGATTCTGTGTGTATTGAATTACCTAATTTTTACTTTTGTAAAGCGCGCCATTTCGTTCGAAGGCATGAATAACAAAGCAAGCCGACTTTTAATTCACAATTCGACTTTTTACACATTGATCTAAATATTCTAACTAACATACCCAACCGCCTTCTCAAACTTAGGATCAGTATGCGTGATTATCGCGTGCGAACCGAACCGCCACCAGAAGAAGGCAAAAAATATACCGCCTATCGCCAGCATCGTCGCAACATTAATCCATGAAAATCCAGCGCTCTCCTTGTATAGCATGGGCTGGACGTTCCAGTACAGATCGATCCAGTGCATTATCAGCATCCAGACCGCGAAAAAGCCCAAAACAAACGCGCTGCGTTTTGCCGCCTGTCCCATCAGGACTAGGAACGGGATTGTGAAATGAGCCAATGCTATCAGCACGGTTACGAACTTCCATCCGCCCGTCCAGCGGTGGTGGTACCACGCCGTCTCTTCCGGGATGTTGGCGTACCAGATCAGCAAATACTGGCTGAACGCCATGTACGCCCAGAAGATAATGAACGCAAACAGCAGCTTGCCTAAAGTGTGATAATGCTCAGTTGAAATGACGTCTTTAAGGATCCCTTTGCTGCGTAGAAAATTCATAAATAAAATCAGGAAAGCCACGATTGCGACAATCCCGCCTGAGAACCAGTAAACGCCGTATATCGTCGAATACCACAGCGGTTCGAGCGACATCATCCAGTCGAAACCGGCGAAACTGACCGTGATCGCAAACAGGATCATTCCCGGCGCGCTGAGATTCCGCAGTTTGCGGTTGCGTTCAGCGCTATAGCCTTCCGTCTCCTGCTTTATTGAGCGCTTATAGAGAGCTAGCGCTAAAAACGACCAGATCAGGAAGAAAATAATGGTTCTGATAACAAAGAAATTGTCGTTTAAATAACCGCGCTTCGTTGCTAACAACTCATGATGGGCGTCATGACCGGAATGAGATTCTTCAGCCTCCTTATGTAAGTTTTCATTATCGTCATTCTTATCGGCGGCGTAAACCGTTTCGATTATCTCGAAACTTGCAGCGTGATGTTCGTTTTTGTTAAAATTATCATCGCTCCATTCGTATAAATGCGGCAACCCGATTAAAAGCGGCACAAACATACCTAACATAACCGGCAACGTCATCATTACGCTTTCCGCAATCCGCCGGATAACTACGCTCCAGACTGAATTTGTCAAATGATGCAGCATCGTGATAAATAAACCGCCCAAGCCAAGCGAAACCCAGAAAGTAAACGACGTCAGCCATGAAAAATAAAACGTCTTTTCATCCAAAAAACCGCCGGCTAGGCTCGCTGCAAATCCAACAACGGCGATAATTAACGATATGCGAATATACTTTCCGCTATCGGAAATTTTAAATGTCTCAGGATCGAACTTCATCGGCTCTCTCCATCGGTTGGCTCGACCGTCTTCTGCAAATGACGGACGTAATAAACGATGCGCCAGCGGTCATCGACAGGTATCTGCTGCTTGTAGGATTTCATATTGCGAACGCCTTCGGTTATCGTCCAATAAATCTGACCGTCGGGAAAATTACGCACTTTTTCTTCATGATAATCGGGCGGTTCTATCATTCCTTTTTCAATCACAATTCCATCGCCGCGTCCTTCGGCGCCATGGCACATCGAGCAAAATATTTCGTATCTTTCCCGGCCTCTTTTCAAGTCGTTTTCGGTCATTTCAATCGGTATCCTGTCGATATACTCTTCCGTTCCCTGTTTCATTCCCTTATAATAAGCGTCATCGCTGCGCAATCTCCCGCGCGCAACCGTTCCCTCAACCGGATTCCTGCCCGAAGCCCCATCGATAAAGAAACCGCTGGATTCCTGAGCCTCGTATTTAGGCTGATAGTCCATGTCGGGATTGGGATGTATCGGCGGTTTTTCGAAATGTTCGCCCCGGGTGCAAGCCATAAGGAATAGTGCAAACAGAAAAAATATGGATACTTGCTTTATGTCCCTTATTAGTAAGAGGGGATTTTTTAGGAAGAACTTTATTTTATTCATTTGTTTTCTTCCAAAGTTTCGACGTTTTTACCGCCGATCGATTCGAGGAATTCTTTTGTTTTTGCACGATCAAACTGTTTGTCATTGGCTAAAATACTCACGAAGAAACCATCATCGGTTACTCGCGCTATGCGAACAGAATAGAATATCGGGTGGAAGAATTTGACGCCGATCAAGCCTAACATTCCGAACATAGCCACCCCCGCCGATACCAAAACCGCAATTGAAAAGGTAACCGGAAAAAACGCCTGGTAGCTGAAAAACGGCTTGCCCGCTATGACGAGTTTGTAATCGACGGCGCTCATCCACCATTGCATGCCCAAAGCGCTCCCAACGCCGATAACCGCCGCGACAGCCACGATGTAACCGAGCAGCGACCGCTTTTCCCCCATCGCCCGATCCATGCCGTGAATCGGAAACGGGCTGTGGCAGTCGAATTTCTTGTAACCGGCGTCCCTGACCTTTTCGGCTGCGTGCAGAAGCTCTTTCGGATTGTCGAATTCGGCGGCGAAGCCATGTATTGTGGTTTGATTAATATTTTTCATGATGCGCATCCGCCTCCGGTAAAACTCCCTTTACTTCGGTCATAGAAATCATCGGCAAGAACCTCAAGAATAGCAAAAACAGCATTAAAAACAGCCCAAACGATCCGATGAATATTCCAATATCGATCGGCGTGGGAATATAATAATCCCAGCTTGAAGGTAGAAAATCTCGATGCAGCGTTACTACAATCACGAATCGTTCGAACCACATGCCTATATTTACAAATATCGACGCAACGAACAATACCGGTATCGAGCGTCGCAGTTTTTTAAACCAGAACATCTGCGGCGCGAGAACATTGCAGGAAATCATAATCCAGTACGCCCAGGCGTAAGGACCAAAAGCGCGATTAATAAAGGCGAACCTCTCGTACTGGTTGCCGCTGTACCAGGCGATGAAAAACTCCATCGCATAAGCATAGCCAACCATCATTCCTGTCAGCATTAGCACGCGGGACATTTTTTCTAAATGCTCAATAGTAATATAGTCCTTGACCTGAGGAAACACTTTGCGCGCAAGGATGGCTAAAGTCATCACCATTGCGAAACCGGAGAAAATAGCGCCGGCGACGAAATATGGGGGGAAAATTGTCGTGTGCCAGCCGGGAAGCATACTGGTTGCGAAATCGGTCGATACAACGCTGTGAACGCTTAGCACCAATGGGGTGGAAATTCCGGCAAGGAGCAAATACGCTAATTCATAATGTTTCCATTGCCGGTTGCCCCCGTGCCATCCCAGCGCGAGAACTCCGAGAATGACCCGTTTGATTTTGTTCTTGGCTCGATCCCGCAGAGTCGCCAGATCCGGGATCAAGCCTGTAAACCAGAATAGAAAGGAAGCGGTAAAGTATGTTCCGACTGCGAATACGTCCCACAGCAGTGGACTGCGGAAATTGACCCATATATCCATTTGGTTGGGCAGAGGGAACATCCAGTAGATAACCCAGACGCGACCGACGTGTATCGCCGGAAAAATTCCGGCGCACATTACTGCGAACAGCGTCATTGCTTCTGCAAAACGATTGATCGACGTTCGCCAGCGCTGATTTAACAGGTATAGTATAGCCGAGATCAGCGTGCCGGCATGTCCGATGCCGACCCAGAACACGAAATTTACAATCGCCCAGCCCCAGGCTATGGGAATATTTAAACCCCAGACCCCCGTTCCCTCGAAGAAAAGATATATTATCATTACTCCGAGATTGAGCGTCAACAGCAGCGAAGCAATAAAGAGAATCCACCACCATACGGGAGTCTTCTTCTGCTCACAGATCGAAGCAATAGTATCCGTAACCTTGCTAAAGGTCGGATTGCCTAAGACTAATGGTTTTGCGATTTCTGAACTGATTTTTTCGTTCCTTTTTGTTTTTTTGCCGCTGGTTCAGCTCGCCGTCATACATCGAAAACTGGAATTCAAGCCCAATGCACGCAGTCATTCCAGCGGAAGCTGGAATCCACGCCCAATGTACGCAGTCATTCCAGCGAAAGCTGGAATCCATGCCCAATGAACGCAGTCATTCCAGCGAAAGCTGGAATCCAGACCCAATGTGCGCAGTCATTCCAGCGAAAGCTGGAATCCAGACCTAATGTACGCAGTCATTCCAGCGAAAGCTGGAATCCAGACCTAATGTACGCAGTCATTCCAG
>CAZWOY010000227.1:2876-6726 GCA_964635255.1 uncultured bacterium | reverse complement strand
CGCGTGGGAATGCAACAAAACCAGAAAAAAATCCGGTCCCTGATAATGAACCGGATTTTCCAAAAAACATAATCAAACTTTTAACGAAAGCTTCTATAAACAAAAACTCGGATTTATTGCGATTCCTCTTTATCCGTTTCGCTTTCGTCCTCTTTTTTCGATTCGAAGCTATCCAAATCGATTCTTGTAGCGTCCTTTTCGATAGCCGGCGTTTCTTCAGGCTCTTTAATCGGTTCGGCTGCTTCCGGGGAAGTTTCCTCCTCGACAATTTCCGGCTCTTCCGGTTTCGGCGCGCTTTTCTTGAAGAGTCTGTGAACGTGCGTCGAGCTTGAGAAGAATTCTCCTATCTCTTCTTCGGGCGCAGTCGTAGTCGCTTCAACATATTGCGGTTTGACCGGTTTTGCCTTCCGCTCTTTAAGCTTAATCGGCGGTTTTTCAATTAAGCCGGATTTTATGGCTTTCGTACTGACTCGCATCCTTTTAACGCGACCATCGACGACGACTTTTACCGTTTGTAAATTTATGTTCCATCGTCTTTTGGTTTGACGATGCGAATGACTTACTTTATGTCCTACCTGGGGTCCGCGCCCCGTTATCTGGCATTTTCTTGACATGTTTGAAACTCTGGGACAAACTGTTTACGATACAAAACGTGCAAACCAACAATATAGTTCATTATTCGTCTAAAATCAAGTGAAACCGGAATACAAAATAGGAAATTTCTACTTACCTGAGGGCGAAATTTTAGCTCCGATGGCGGGAATTACCGACTCGCCCTACCGGCGCTTAGCCAGAAGGTTCGGAGCAGGGCTGCTGTATTCCGAATGCATTTCCGCCGAAGGCGCAAGACGCGAAGGTAAAAAAACACTCGACCTGGTCAGCTTTACCGAAGAAGAACGTCCGATCGCGATCCAGCTATTCGGGCAAGAGCCACAGCAATTCGCGGATGCGGCTGCAATCGTTCAAGCGAGGTTCAATCCCGACCTGATCGATATAAACTGCGGCTGCCCGGTGAAGAAATTCGTAACCAAATTCTGCGGCGGCTGGTTAATGTCCGATCCCGATCTCATCGGCAGAATTGTCGAGGCGATAAAAAAAAGCGTCTCCATTCCGGTTTCGGTAAAACTGCGCACCGGCTACCGCAAGCCGGACGCAACCGCTATCGAAGCCGCCAAGGCAGCCGAAGAAGCCGGAGCGTCGCTGATAGCGCTCCATGCCCGGTATGTGCGAGGCGCTAAAAACACGGACGCCGGCTGGGAAATGATCGGCAGGTTAAAGAACGAAATCGACTCCGTTCCGATAGCCGGCAACGGCGATATATTTTCCTTCTCAGACGCCAAAAGAATGGTCGAAACAACCGGCTGCGACCGCGTTATGATCGGCAGGTGGGCGACGGGGCGACCGTGGATATTCAAGCATTTAAAAGACGGCTATCCCGAAGACAGCGAAGCGCTATATCCTGCAGACGCCGAGAAAATCGATTGTCTGATCGAGCATTACCGCCTGATGTTCGACCATTACCGCGAAAATGTAAAACGCGCGGTATTCCGAATGCGGAAATATATATCGGACTACACGCACGGGATGCATGGAGCGTCGAAGCTGAGGTCGGATATTATGACGATTATCGAACCGGAAGAAGTGATTGGGAAATTAAGGAAATTTCAGGCGGGGTTGGAGGGATAAGGTTTGTTTCGGTTCAGTTCGTTACGGTTTCACAATATCAACTCGTTTCAACGCAGGAGTGTGGGAACGAGTTGAAAATCAGTAACTGTACTGGTGGAAAAAAGTTATGAATGGATTTGATAGTTCAAACCTCATCTTTTTTGAACTTCTCAAAAACCGCGAAATTCCCGTATCCTATACCTTTGTATTATCCATAACTTACCTTTGATTCCAAAATTTTAATTCCATTAATAATACGTGCAGAAAAAAGTGTCATTGCGAGTCTGCCTTTAGCAGACTAAGCAATCTGCTAACATCTTGATAATGCCGGTATTGCGCTAATGTTAGCAAAACAACTGATCTCCCAAAAGATAAACTATTTTATGCGCTTATTAATATCGGACGGCGTGCATCGCAGGAATGATTGTCTCTGGGCGCAAAGTCGGACCTAAATTCCTCCAACCCGGCGTTTTTTTGGGCGCATTCAATCGTTGTTTTGACTGCGGCAGATCACGCATTTCATTATTGCTTGACTTATAGAGCTTATTCAATCAAGGCTTTAACAAACCAGACAGTGACTGCAATCAATCGTTCTGAAAGAGATTTATCTATAATCCCGTTTAATTTGTCTTTCATTTTAAAAACTTATACCTACTCGTCAAAGTCGTAACCAAATTAGTCGGATATTTTTCCCCAATTCGAATTATTTCCTTAAAAGCTTTAAGCGTATTCAAAGCCTTATCATACAATTTAAGGCTTCCATGCTTTTTAGGGAAAATAATTACCGTCAATCCCGTTTGATCCAAAGCCCTTTTAACCAACGGGTCCCGTCTGAAATCTTGATCACAGGTGAGAACGATCCAACCTCTCTCGCGACCAAGGCTTAAAACTATGTCTTCATCTGAGATGTTTCTTGGGAATTTTTTCAATAGATGGATAACCCTGTGTCCATCATCCAGGAATAAATGATCTAAAAACTCTGCCTTAAATGGTGAAAAATGGTTGTCAAAAAAGAATTTCAAGCCGCCACGCGTTTCGTATGCTCAGTCTCATATTTAAAAGCGCTTTTCGCAGCTTCAATCGAAAGATCATACCATCGCGCCACCTTAGAAATTGAATTTTCAGCTTTGATCGATTTGGCAATGGTCAGCGTCGGTACGCATTCTTCCTTGACGATTGGCTGTCCGAAACTGAGTTTGGGATCGATAACTATATGTTCGTCTTTATTAAGAGGCCACCACTTTTGAGTGTAGCCATTTTCATCGAAATCGACGGATTTCAGGAAACTAAGCGTAATATCCCGCAGCTCGTATTGGTCTTTCATTATGTGTAAAAGCTTTTTATCGCCTTCCTGTTTGGCTATATCCGTGAATATTGTCTTTCCGTCAGTGAGAATTCGATGCGTTGCAAACGGGTGAGAGGCGTCGAAAGCTCGCTGCATTGCGCGGTGTGCTTTGCGGATCGTCTGAAGGCTGACTTTTTCTTTTCTAAGTTTCCCAACCACAAGAACTTCGATCAGGTCTAAAAAGCTTAGATATAAAATCCCATCGACCATTCCAAATTCTGCTTCGAGTAAATTAGGCGCTGCCTGCCGCTGAGAAATTTCCTGCGGAGATCCTTGAATCCAGTATTTTATACACCGTGTTGAGATTTGTGTGAAGCGTCTTGTGTCCGGCACGGTGTAGATTCCTCTTCCTATGTACTTAAGTTGAGTGTTTTTCACTAACCTGTATATTTTTAGTAGTTTACTAATCAAATATACAAATACAAATTCTTTATTACAAGATAGAATTTTCAATAGTTTTGAATTCCATATTTTTTACTCGCATGATTCCCTGATTCCGGTCTGCGGTTCACCCCACCTGATAAATCGCCGGTCGATACCGCGGTTCAGGTATAGTCCTCCCATCGGCGCGCGCTGATTTTAGCCAAGCCTCTTTCGCTTTCAGGACTTCAGATAACGCTTTATCGGGAGTATCTCCAAACGCTGAGCAAAACTCCAAATCGGGTATATCGGCGATGTAGCCTTCGTCTTCTTCGCTGTAAAACAAGTTAATGTGGTAGTCTTTCATGTTCAATCCTCAATCTGCAGGTTGTTTTTTTCCACAATCTTCATCAATTGCCTAACCTGATATTACCATGTGTAATAAATAGTGTACACATTACAAACTCGTTCCCACGCTCC
>CAZWOY010000227.1:0-2776 GCA_964635255.1 uncultured bacterium | reverse complement strand
TGCGTCAAACTCGTTCCCACGCTCCTGCGTCAAACTCGTTCCCACGCTCCTGCGTCAAACTCGTTCCCACGCTCCTGCGTGGGAATGCATATTGACCTTGTGTAGTTAAGTATGCACTCCCAAAGTTTGCTTTATCGTAAAATAATATACTCTCAATACAATACCAACCTTCAAGATAGTCCAAGAATTGAGTTTATGGGAGTCTGATGTTCTCGCTTCCCGCCATAAGTTCCGCAAACGCAATCTGTCAGGTGAGGACGCCTGACAGGCTTCCTCTTTGTATTATTACTACGTGCATAAAATAGTTGCCATTTCACGGAATCAGCTTTATAAGGAATACTATGCATTATCAAGATATTAGCAGATTGCTTAGTCTGCTAAAGGCAGACTCGCAATGACACTTTTTACTGCACTTAGTAATATTTTTTCAATCAGTTTTTGAAGCTGAGTCACTTTTCTATTAATCTTTTAACGGAAGCCAAGTAAACAGCAGAAATTCAACTCTTCCTTTGCCGCAGAGACGCGCTGCTTTGCCGGAAGTTAGCCGGCCCATTTCGTATGATTTTCCGGCTAAAATAAAATTCGCGGTCTCGGAAAACTCCTATGGAGATTGTCCGACGCCGACCATAATGTCGTCCGAACAGTCTATGGTTAAAGGATGTTTCGTTTTCCCGCCATTTTGCCTTTTATCAAGAAAACAGCTTATTTAAGCTCTTAAGTCAAGCCATTATATTTACTTGCGAAATTGCAAATACAGCAGTCCGGATTTCATGAATCTGGGCTGCGCCAACCAGGTTTATTTCTTCCTCATCGCAATCCGCAAACACCAAAAGAACCCGCCATAGAGCACCAACACACCAAACGACAGCGTCAGCCACACCGCAAGCGGCAGCACGGAAGCGAAAAGGAGGTAATACAATGCGAAAACGACCGCGATAATCAGGGAAACCTTGATAACCGGAGACGCGATCTCTTTAGCGTTGTACTTCCAGGTCAGCCAAACCGAGATCAATACCGCAACGATAACCATTCCCCAGCCGCCGATCCAGTTCATCCACAGCGAATAGCCGCCGTAAGGTTCGGAAATGCCTTTGGCGAACGAAGACAATAGCGTGTAGCCAAGGATGATGGGCGTTATATAGACGATGCAGATTTCCCACCATCCGCCCACCCGGAATTCGGAAATATCGTTCAGCTCCTCGCGGAATTTCCGCGCGCCGAACATCCAGCCGACGACGATGCACTCGGCTAAGGCTATCGTCACCAAGCCATAGTCCGATATGTAATGATCGACTATATCGAGCCAGTAGTAGCCTCCGCGGGTCGTGTAAACAATGCCGGTCACAAAGCCGATGACGCACAGCCACAGCACAACCTTGATGTGCTTCCAGCCAGTCGCGTCCTTGAGCGGCGTCGCGAAACCCTCGACCAGCGCGAAGGCGGAATCGACGCCCAGCGTCAGCAGCATCAGAAAGAACACGACTCCGAAGAACGGCGCGCCGAACGGAAGCTGCGAGATAATCGTCGGATAGGTGACAAACGCGAGGTTCGGTCCCGATTTGACGACCGACTCAACCGGAGCGCCCATTTGATGAGCTAAGAAGCCCAGCGCAGAGAACACCGCAAATCCGGCGAAAAAGCTGAAACCGCAATTGGCGAAGCCGGACATAAAAGCGTTGTTGTTTATATCGGAATCCTTGGGAAGGTAGCTCGCGTAAGCCAATAACACAGCCTGCCCTAAGGAAAGCGAGAACAGTATCTGCCCGTAAGCCGCCAACCAGACGCGCGGATCGCTGAGTTTGCCGAAGTCCGGCTGCAGGTAATAGATCACGCCATCGACCGCGCCGGGCAGCGTCAAGCCGCGGATCGCTAAAATCACGAGGCACAGCGCCGGCAGCGGAACGGTTATCATAACGACCTTTGCAACCGACTTAACGCCCTTCCACAGAATCGCCAGAATCGCCAGCCAGGTCAGGACGAAGCCCACGAAGATATGCGGCGCAATCCCGCCCAGACCGCCGGGATTTTCGAGTTTGTTTAGAACGTGCGTGTTGAAGAAGGCTTCGGCGTTGTCGCCCCAGGCGAGCGTAAACGAATACCAGATATAATCCCACGACCACGCCATGATCGACGTGTAGTAGGTTACGATGAGAAACGCGCACAGACACGCCAGCCATCCCGCCCAAGCCATGAACGGCTTCAGCGCCTGAAACGCCTGCGGCGCTCCGCCCCGCGCCCGTTTTCCCATCCCGAATTCGACCATAACCAGCGGCAGTCCGCACGTAAACAGCGCAAAAAAGTAAGGAATTAAAAACGCCCCGCCGCCGTTCTCATAAGCGATATAAGGAAACCGCCAAACGTTCCCCAGTCCAATAGCCGACCCGACCGCCGCCATAATAAACCCCGCCCGCGACGACCAAATTTCCCGCGCCTGCGCCATGATATTGTCTCCGGTTTGTTTTACTCTATCGCAAGATCTGTGGGGAAGATAAAGGGAAAAAATTGGTAAATCAAGGCGGAGGATGGATTATAATTACCAAGCGCAGTAAAAAAATGTCATTGCGAGTCCGCCTTTAGCGGACTAAGCACTCTCCCCGCGTCTTGACGACGCCGGCTCGCAATGAGGCTTGTGAAAATACGCATACTCGGGCAGCCTGATCCGCAGGAATGATATTACTACGTGCAGTGAAGAGTGTCATTGCGAGTCTGCCTTTAGCAGACGAAGCAATCTGCTAACATCTTGACAATGCCGGTATTGCGCTAATGTTAGCAAAAC
>CAZWOY010000226.1:0-6739 GCA_964635255.1 uncultured bacterium | reverse complement strand
TCCCTGCCTGCCAATGCGCTCCCGTAGAATCGAGAAGGCAGGCGGGGACGCCGGCCCTACCGGTAGAATTATTTATTTTCCCACTAATCTCATTCGCATTAGTTTATAAATACCAAAACCTTTGCATTTTTGTATATATCTAATTTATTTTGTACAATGAAACATAGATAGTTGAATAAAAAATTTCATTTACAGGAGTGAATGTGAATCAAAACAACAATTCACAAAGCAATCGCGAACATGCGCATGGCGGTCAGGCGCAGCCTGATTTGGAACAGTTGAACATGCGGATGAGTCGGATTAAACATAAAATATTAGTTCTTTCTGGTAAAGGCGGAGTCGGTAAATCGACGGTTGCCGTGAATCTTGCGGTAACGCTGGCGTTGTCCGGGAAAAAAGTCGGTCTGCTCGATATAGATATTCACGGACCGAGCATCCCGAAAATGTTGAATCTTAGCGGGCGTCACCCAACCGCCAAAGAAGGCGTTATTATTCCGGTGCAGTACCACGAAAACCTGAAAGTGATGTCGATGGGATTTTTGATGGAAGGACAGGACGAAGCGGTCATCTGGCGGGGTCCGCTCAAGATGCAGGTAATTCGTCAATTTCTGCAAGACGTCGATTGGGGCGACCTCGATTACATGATCGTCGATTCGCCTCCCGGAACCGGCGACGAACCGCTGTCGATAGTGCAGTTGATTCCTCATCCCGATGGAGCCGTGATTGTAACTACGCCGCAGGATTTGTCGGTGATGGACGTGCGGCGGTGCGTGAACTTCGCCCGGAAAGTCAATCTTAAGACTTTGGGCGTGATCGAAAATATGAGCGGATTTATATGTCCCGACTGCGGCGCCAAGCACGACATTTTCCATAAGGGCGGGGGCGAGCAAATGGCGAAGGAAATGAAGGTTCCGTTTCTCGGAGCGGTGCCGATCGACCCCAAGATCGTCGATGCGTCCGATGAGGGCAAGCCTTATATGGAATTCTTCGCTCAAAGCGCTGCGGCGATGGAGTTTGTCAAAATTGTCGAGCAACTGAAAAGAACCGGTGCAATGACGCTGCCGCTCGCGCAGACTTCGACCGGCGCACAGCAAACAGTAAAAAAATCGGACAAGCCAAAATCGGATCTGCGCATCGCGATTTCCGTTTCCGGAGGCAAGCTGTGCACTCATTTCGGGCATTGCGAGAGTTTTGCGATGTTCGACGTTAACTGCGCGGAAAAACAGATCATCGACTTTCAGTCAATTCCATCGCCGGGGCATCAGCCGGGAATCCTGCCGGAATTTCTCCGCAGCAACGGCGTTAATCTGGTCATCACCGGCGGGATGGGACAGCGCGCGCAGGATCTATTCGGGAAAGCGGACATTAATCTCATCTTAGGCGTTCCCGAAGATAATCCGGAAGATATTGTGAAAGCATATCTTGAAGGGAATCTGCGGGCAGGCGAGAATATCTGCGATCATTAAAGAATAGTTTGCAAGTTGACAATATAAATCAGTCGTCATTGCGAGTTCGCATTTAGCGAACTAAGCAATCTCCAGCTTTCTCGAGACAGCGGGAGATTACTTAGGAATTCGCATTCGCAAATTCCTCGTAATGACAACTATTTTGTGCGTTGTTTTAAACTTGCAAACTTGTCAACTTGAAAACCGCGGACTTTTTATGGAAAAAATACCGGTAGCCGCAATTACTGGCGCCAGCCGTGGAATCGGAAGAGCCGTCGCCGTGGAGCTGGCGTCTTGCGGATTTCACATTGTGGGCGTATCGAGGAATATCCTTAGCGACAGCTTCGCTTCGCAGTTGGAAGAACTCCACAAGGAAATCGAAAAGTACGGCGTGTGGTTCATACCGCTGAGCGCGGACATTGCCGATTTGAACAGTCACAAGAGCATAGCCGGTTTGATCCTCGATAAAATCGGCAGGATCGATCTGCTTGTGAACAACGCCGGCGTCGCGCCTCCGCAAAGGCTCGACATATTGGATGAGACTCCGGAAAACTTCGACGCCGTTCTGGATGTAAACCTTAAAGGCGCTTTTTTCTTTACACAGGTCATCGCTAAGCGGATGATCGAACAAAAAACGAAGCGTCCGCAAACACGCCCCAAAATAGTTTTTGTAACTTCAATCTCCGCCGAAACCGTTTCCATTAACCGGATGAGCTACTGCATCTCGAAAGCCGGCTTGAGTATGATGGCGAAGGGTTTTGCCGCAAGGCTTGCAGAGCCTGGGATAGGCGTCTATGAGATCCGCCCCGGCATAATCGCCACCGATATGACCGAGCCGGCGAAGGAAAAATACGACAAGTTGATAAACGAAGGCTTAATCCCCCAAAACCGCTGGGGAACGCCGCTGGACGTCGCGAAAGCCGTATCCGCGATAGCGCAGGGGCGGTTTGACTATTCGACCGGGATTGTGGTGGAGGTTAGCGGGGGGATGGGGTTGAAGGTTTTGTAGCTTGGATATGTCCCATATAATTATTAGTCCGGATTATTAATGCTGGAGCGCCGGCGCCGCGTAACATGAAAATAGACTCATTTTCTGACATAAGCCGCAACCCCCCTTTTATTCCCCCCTTCAGATAGAAAGGGGGGAGGTTAGGCAGTCTATTTTCTCAGGATAAGACAAGAGGAACAAGTTTTAGCAGGAACTGATCCCCAAAGTATTTATACTTAACATCGTAAAATCATTTGCCTTTTACTATATATTTTTTTAACTTAAAATGTGTGATTGTTACTTTAACAAGGAGTGAGAAATGAAATTAGTGATTGCTTTAGCTGCCTTACTGGTATTGTTTTTTGCGATTGCCGGCGACGCCCAGCCGGAACTTGAATGGTCTCGCAACTTTGGCGGGCAGAACGAGGATAAGTGTTACGATCTAACCATGACGCCGGACGGCGGATTTCTTATGGTGGGTTATAATGAATCGTTCGGGCATTTTAATGAGGATGGCTGGATAGTATGCCTCGATGAAGAGGGCGACAGCCTGTGGTCGAGAGAATTCGGCGGAGATTCCTGGGAGTTTTTTTTCGATGTTATTCCGGTCGAAGATGGCTATTACGTATCGGGAAGATACGCATCATTTGAAGGTCATCTGGGCTGGGACTCGCCCTGGCTTATGAAGATCGATGAAGAGGGCGAGGAGATTTGGTCGCGAACCTACCGATCTGATAGGCACGGTTATATACTCTCCGGTGCGCAGCTTAACAACGATGGGGGCGTCTCGATGTCCGGAGATGCGCCGGATGGCGCGGATGATCTCTTTTTAAGAAAACTTGATGATGAAGGACGAGTGGTTTGGGAGAGACAATTCGATGATGACGGTCGTGATGAACGGAGCTATGGACACTGCCAACTCGCCGATGACGGATACATGCTTGTCGGGACGGTTGAGATTCCAGCTGACAATGACAATGCCGATGGCGTTCTTATCCGAACTAATCCACGCGGTGAATTGCAATGGCGGCGAGAATTCGGAGATCGCAACCATGATTATCTTTATAGCGCCACTGAACTGGCAAATGGCAATATTGCGGCGTTTGGCAGCTCCAATAGCGCAGGTTGGATACTAATCATTGATCCTGAAGGCGAGGCGGTCGATTCCCGCACATATCGACAAGACCATTCAACGGTTATCTACCGATTGATCGAACTCGAGGATGAGGGAATGCTGCTCGTATGCAACAGCGGCGGAGCGCTTGTCATTCGTACCAATGCCGAAGGCGAAGCGCTTTGGTCGCTTAGCCCGCCTGGATCGGATTATGACAGCTATCCCTCGGCCGTTCTAATCCCGGACGGCGGTTTGGCAATCGGCTACACCGCCCGCGACAACTTTGCGATAGCTAAATACGGAGCCGATCCGGCGCTTGGCTGGCCTGAATGGCAGGATCATCCTGAGATCGTTATGAACGAGGATGAGCCATTTGAACTAATGCACGATTGGCTGGATAATTACGTTCAGGACAGCGATAACGATTCAACCGAGCTTAGCTTCGCCATCGAAGCAGGCATACATTTAGCAGTTGAGGAGATCGAAGACGGCTATACGTTGACGCCCGATGAAAACTGGTTCGGATGGGATACGCTTGCTATCACCGTAACCGATCCGGATGACCAATGGGCAGTATCGGACTTCGCTGTCCATATTCAGGCTGCGAACGACCTGCCGCACCCCTTTTCGCTTCTCAATCCGGAAGATAACTTCCTTCTTGACGCCCAACAGATTGCTTATGTCTGGGAGGAAGCCGCTCAGAATGAATTCGAGCTCGACTCAGTGCGTTACCGGCTGTTTATGGAGCGCGAAGATTCATTGGTTACGATCGACGGCATTGAAGAAACACATTTGATCTTCAATGATATCGAGAATCTTCATGAAAGATTTGACGTCCCGCAGAACCAAGCGTACACTTTCCAGTGGTGGATTGAGGCATGCGACCGCGAAGGCGCAACTGAATCGCGCGAACGCAGATCTATCCGGGTGATGGCATTTCAGGGCGTCGATGGCGAAAGCGCGCTGCCGCTGCGTTTCGGTTTCGATTCCGTCACTCCGAATCCTTTCAACTCGACGTTAAACATCCGGTATGAAATCTCCACGCCAACCTCCGTCAGACTAACTGTCATAGACCGCTTGGGCCGAGTAATAGCGAAGTTATTGTATGAGAAGCAGGAGGCAGGCCAGCGGGAGGTGGTTTGGGATGCAGGCGATATCGGCGCCGGATTATACTTTATGGTACTTGAAACTGGTTCAGGAGACCGGGAAATAAGGAAAGCGGTTCTTATCAGGTGATTGCGCCGGCTGCTGTCCATTAGGGAGCGCTTAAATAGTTTACCTTTCATGATTTCCTTTTAGTGGGGCAGGCGTCCCCGCCTGCCAGCGCCTAGGCGTTTAAGACGCGAACAGGCAGATATCCCTGCCCAACTAAGCTCGTTCCTATGCGGGAGCTTTGGAATGTATTTAGACCTTATGCAGTTAAGTATGCATTCCCACGCTGGAGCGTGGGAACGAGTTATACTTCAAGCCAACCTTTTAATTCGCTAAGATTCATTGCCCGCCCAAATTTCAAATATTATCTTCAATCCTTCCACTTTTTCACGTAAAATTTAAAAACGCCATTTAACTTGTGAAGAGTAAAACTTCGATTTAGTTAGTTGAAAAAGGAGAAACCATGGGCGTGAATCGACCCTTTAAATCGTTTTTAAGCGCCGCGCTTGCGGTTTGTTTTTTATTTTTTGCCGCCGCCGGGGTGCAGGCGGAAGTTAAGAACGTTATCGTTATGATATCGGACGGCTGCGGGTACAATCATATCGCCGCCGCTGATTACTGGACAGGAGAAAAAGCTGAGTATGAGAGCTTTCCGGTTGCGATAGGCATGAGTACTTACTCCTGGAGTAATCAGCAGGAGGATCCGGAAGGATACGATCCCGATATGGCTTGGGCTGAGTTCGAATATGTTATAAAACGCTATACCGATTCAGCCGCCGCTGCGACGGCGATGTCAACCGGCGTGAAAACCATGACCGGCGCCATCGGCGTCGATCCGGACGGTCAGCCGCTGCGGAACGTCGTCGAAGCCGCTGAAGAAAAAGGCATGTCCACCGGCGTCATAACCAGCGTTCAGTTCAGTCACGCCACTCCGGCGGGATTCGTCGCGCACGTTGTGAGCCGGCATGACTACGGCAAAATCGCAGATTACATGATAAACGAATCCGCCTGCGAGGTCGTTATGGGCGCCGGACATCCCTATCATGACGATAATTCGGCCCGAGTCGAGGACGGCGAAGGCAATTTCAGGTATGTTGGAAGCGAAGAAATCTGGGAGTCGTTAATCAACGGTAAAGCCGGCGCCGATCGCGATGGAGATGGCAATTCCGATCCCTGGCATTTCATCGAACGGCGCGAAGATTTCGTTTCATTAGCGGAAGGCTCAACGCCGGAGCGTGTTTTCGGGATTCCTCAGGTATATTCGACGCTGCATTACGGCAGGGACGGCAAGGTGGAGAAGAATGATCCGCAGCCGCCCTACACTGTTCCAATGAGTGAAAAAGTACCGACGCTGGATGAAATGACCAGAGGGGCGCTCAACGTTCTGGACAACAACGCGAACGGTTTTTTCCTGATGATCGAAGGAGGCGCTGTCGATTGGGCAGGGCATGGAAATGTGATTGGCAGGCTTATCGAAGAGCAGATCGATTTCAATCGAGCCGTCGATTCGGTTATCGAATGGATCGAACGAAATAGCAGTTGGGAAGAATCGCTGCTGATTGTTACCGCGGATCACGAGTGCGGCGGTTTGTTCGGACCAAATTCGGGCGTGGAAGGAAAAACGAGGCTCGAATTGCTGAAACCTGTTGTGGATAAAGGCAAAGGAAACGTCCCCGGATTTCATTTCTATTCGACGCATCATACGAACAACCTGGTTCCCTTTTACGCTAAAGGCGCGGGAACGGACGTTCTGATGCTGTTTGCAGACGAAGAAGACCCCGTAATAGGCAAATATCTCGACAACACCGAGATTGCCGAGGCCGTTTTCCGGTTGTATAAGTAGGTCGAATTGGGAAATTTGATTTTATTAATGAGGAAATAAAAAATCCGCCGGTAGGGCAGGCGTCCCTGCCTGCCAGTGCGCGCCCGTATGATTGCGAAGGCAGGCAGGGACGCCTTGCCTTCGCAACCTTGCTCGATCGCTTTGGCAGGCAGGGACGCCTGCCCTACCAGAGAAGTTTATTTTCATGTTCCGTGGCG